>NZ_JARKPW010000177.1:0-36754 GCF_029975095.1 Aminiphilus sp. | reverse complement strand
ATCAGACACCATCATCGTGTTGGATTACGGGTCTCAGTACACGCAGCTCATTGCCCGGCGCGTGCGGGAGATGAAGGTCTACAGCGAAATCCTTCCCTGGGATGCGGATGTGACGACGCTCCTTTCCGAATCCCCCAGGGGCATCATTCTTTCGGGGGGGCCGTCCAGCGTCCGAGACGAAGAGGCGCCGTCCATGGATCCGAGGCTCCTGGAGAGCGGGATTCCGATTCTTGGCATCTGCTACGGCATGCAGGTCCTCGCCCAGCGTCTCGGAGGCAGGGTGGAGAAAGGGTCCAGGGCGGAGTACGGGCGAACCCGGGTGCGTCTTCGGGAGAGCACCCTTTTCGATGGCCTTTCCGGAGAGCTTACGGTGTGGATGAGCCACTGGGACCAGGTGGCGGAACTTCCGTTGAATGCCGCAATCATTGCACAGAGCGAGTCCGGAATTCCCGCAGGGTTTGCCCTTCCTGAGAAGGGGATCTACGCCATTCAGTTTCATCCCGAAGTGGTGCACACCGCGGGAGGACGGGAGATGCTGAGCAATTTCCTTTTCAAGGTCTGTCGCTGCGAGCCCACCTGGGACCTCGGCGAATGGATCACCTCCATGACGGAGGAGATCCGGAAAAGGGTCGGGAACAGCCGAGTGGTCTGCGGTCTTTCCGGAGGAGTGGATTCAAGTGTGGCGGCGCTTCTGACGAGCCGTGCCATCGGAGACCGGCTCGAATGTATTTTCGTGGACAACGGCCTTCTGCGGTGGAACGAGGCGGCGGAGGTGCTCGAAGCGTACGAGACGCTGGGGTTGAAGGTCCACTTCGCCGATGCCTCGGCCCGTTTTCTCGATGCCCTCGCGGGAGTCGTCGAGCCGGAGCGAAAACGAAAGATCATCGGAGAAGTCTTCGTCCGCGTCTTCGAGGAAAAAGCAGAGGAAGTCGGTGGTGCGGAGTGGCTCCTTCAGGGAACGCTTTATCCCGATGTGATCGAGAGCGGCCACAAAGGCAAGGGAGCGGCGGTGATCAAGACCCATCACAATGTGGGCGGACTGCCCGAGATGATGCGCCTCGCCGTGCTCGAACCGCTTCGGGATCTCTTCAAGGACGAGGTGCGGAAGATCGGTGCTCTGCTGGGACTTCCGGAGCGCATTCTCGAACGGCATCCCTTTCCGGGGCCTGGGCTCGCTGTACGCTGTCTCGGCGAGATCACGCCGGAAAGACTGGATGTGTTGCGCAGGGCCGATGCGATCTTCCTTGAAGCCATTCGGGATGCCGGCCTCTATCGGAAGATCTGGCAGGCCTTCTGCGTTCTTCTTCCTGTGCGCAGTGTGGGCGTCATGGGAGATGTCCGTACCTACGCGGAGGTGGCGGTGCTCCGTGCCGTTGAGGCCCAGGACGGCATGACCGCCGACTGGTACCGCCTGCCGGAGGATCTGGTGGATACGGTATCGCGACGGATCTGCAACGAAATTCCAGGCATCAACCGGGTTGTGATGGACGTGACGGGGAAGCCTCCCGCGACCATCGAGTGGGAGTAGTCCGGTGGAGTATGCCGAAGCGCTCCGGAGGCGTTTGCGCGCCTTCGCGGAGGGGAAAGAGACCCTGGATGACGTGGTTGAATTCATCGCCGGTTTGCCCTACGCCGAGCGGGGTGATGTCCGCCTCGACGGGCATCGCAGTGTCCGGCGCGGTATCGGAGAGATCATTCTCTGTCAGGGGAAGTCTCCGGATCAGCTTCGGGACATTGCCGCACTTCTTCGGGAGCGCCCCGGAAACACGCTGTTCAGCCGCATGACCCCTGAACAGGCGGAGATCGTGGCACGCGAGCTGGACGGTCTGGTCTATCATTCTCTTCCACGGATGGGCGTTTTTCAGGTGGAGGAGCCTCGCTTCCGCGGGACCTCCGTCGCGGTGGTGAGCGCCGGTGCCGGGGATGTGCCTGTCGCTGAGGAGGCTGCTCTGGTCGCCGCCTTTGCGGGGTGCCGGGTGGGGCGTTATTTCGACGTGGGTGTCGCGGGCCTGCATCGTCTTCTCGATGTGCTTCCGGAACTGCGGAAAGCGGATGCCCTCGTTGTCGTGGCCGGTATGGACGGGGCGCTTCCGAGCGTTGTGGCGGGACTTGTGGGATGCCTCGTCGTGGCCGTGCCCACGTCGGTGGGATATGGGGCGTCCTTCGGCGGCCTCGCACCGCTTCTGGCCATGCTCAATGCCTGCAGCAGCGGGGTCGTGGTGGTGAATATCGACAACGGTGTCGGCGCCGGCGTGGCTGCCGCGCTCGCTTCCCGTTCCGGCATGTGGCGGAACGGACCCGAGGAAGCTTCCGACGCGTAACAAGCCGTGTCGGTGCGGAGCGGAAAGGAGTGGATTCCATGCCCTTCGTCCTTGCAGTGAGCGGACTGAAGAACTCCGGAAAGACCACGCTCTGTGGAGTGCTTTTGGAATGTCTCCGGCGGAAGGGGCTGCGGTGTGCGTATGTAAAACACGGATCTCATCGGGTGTGCAGCAACCCCGGAACGGATACGGGAAAATTCGTCGAGGCCGGATTTCCTTCCGTATGGTGGGGAGAGGATGGTCTCCGTGTCGAGCTCGGAAACGTTCGTCACGCCTCCTCCGGGGTGGCATTCTCGCCTCTTTCCGAAGGGGAGATTCTTGCGGAGATGACGAGCCGTTTCTTTCCCGGTTTCGACCTGGTCCTTCTGGAAGGCGGCAAGCATCTCACTCTTCCGCGCATCTGGGTGGGGGCCCCCGAGACGGTTCCCGAAGACGTGAAGGGAATCATCGCGTTCTACGGAGGAAATTCCGGTGACGCGGCAGCGGAATGTGCGAAGGCGTCCTCCCGTCAGGGGGAAGATGCGTCTCCCGGCGGCGCAGTACTCCGCTTTACCCGTGGCGAGGAGGCACCCCTTGCCGCGATGGTGGAGAATTTGGTTCTGAGGGGGCGCGCTCCGCTTGAGCTCTATGTGGGTTCTTCCCGGCTTGCCCTGAAATCCTTTGTGGCGGAATTCATCCGTGGTGCACTGGAGGGCATGCTGCGCTCTCTGAAGGGAGGGGCCGACTTCCACAGGGGAGTTCTTCTCGCGGTGCCTCCGGAAAAGGACGCGGAAGCCCACGAGGACGGAGAGCGACTGGAAAGGATACCGGAAGCGTAGTGCGGCAAAAAAGGGCGTTGTTTTTCGGAATTTTCCCTTGTGCCCCGCACTTCTGCTGTCTATAATGGTGGGCACTTCGGCGGCGTGCACCGCATGCCGCCGAAAATCGCGTTCATCACTTCTTAAGGAGGTCGTTTGGAATGCAGTTGTACTGGATTGTCGGAGGTGCCGGGGCGTTGGCGTTGCTCTATGCGGTCATCTCCATGGGAAAGATCACGGCGTTTTCCGTGACGAACGCGCGGGTGGAGGAGTTGTCCGGCATCATCCAAAAGGGCGCCATGGCGTTTCTCTTCCGTGAATACCGCTGGCTCGCGCCTTTCGTCGTGGTTGTGGCGGCGCTTCTCTGGTTCAAGATCGGTGCGGCTTCCGCAGTCTCTTTTGCCTTCGGCGCGCTCTGCAGTGCCCTGGCGGGGTTCCTCGGCATGCGGATCGCCACGAAGGCGAACGGAAAGACTGCCTTCGCCGCGACGGAAGGTATGAACAGTGCTCTGCGCATCGCTTTCACGGGCGGCACCGTGATGGGCATGTCCGTGGTGGGTATCGGTATCCTCGGTGTTGTCGCCTCCTATCTACTCTTTCGTGATCCCAACGTCATCACGGGCTTCGGGTTCGGTGCCAGTTCCATCGCGCTTTTCGCCCGCGTGGGGGGCGGCATCTACACCAAAGCCGCCGATGTGGGAGCGGACCTGGTGGGCAAGGTGGAGGCGGGAATTCCCGAGGACGATCCCCGCAATCCCGCGGTCATCGCGGACAACGTGGGGGACAACGTGGGAGACATCGCCGGCATGGGGGCCGATCTCTTCGAGTCTTACGTGAACTCCATCATCGCCGCCATGGCCATCGGCCTCGCGGCCTTCGGAGACAGGGGCGTCGCCTATCCGCTTCTTCTTGCCGCCCTGGGCATCGTCTCCGCCGTGCTCGGCACCTTCTTCGTTCGGGTTAAGGAAGGGGGCGATCCCCAGATGGCGCTGCGTATGGGCATCATCTCCACGGGGGTTTTCATGATTGCCGGTTCCTTCTTCCTCACCCGCAGTGTCTTCGACGGGGACAACACGCTCTTCTTCGCCGTGGTGGCGGGAGTGCTCTCGGGTGTGCTCATCGGCTACGTGACGGAGATCTACACCTCCTCGTCGTTCAAATCCGTGAAGGAGATCGCCCATGCCTCCGAGACGGGCGCTGCCACGAATATTCTCTCTGGCATCGGTGTGGGCATGAAGTCCACCATGATCCCCGTGATTCTCATCTGTGCAGCCATTCTTGTGGGAGTGAAATTCGGCGGGCTCTACGGCATCGCCTGTGCGGCGGTGGGCATGCTCTCCACGGTGGGCATGACCCTTTCCGTGGACGGATACGGCCCCATCGCGGACAACGCCGGGGGCATCGCCGAAATGAGTCACCTTCCCAAGGAAGTCCGGAAGATCACGGATCGCCTCGACGCGGTGGGGAACACCACCGCCGCCATCGGCAAGGGACTCGCCATCGGCTCGGCGGCGCTCACTGCGCTGGCGCTCTTCGCGGCCTACGCCACGGCGGTGAACCTGAGCGTCATCGATCTCAAGGATCCTCGGGTCATGGTCGGTCTTTTCCTGGGCGGCATGCTCCCCTTCTTCTTCAGCGCCCTTTCCATCCAGGCGGTGGGACGTGCGGCGGAGAAGATGATCGACGAAGTGCGACGCCAGTTCCGGGAAATTCCCGGCCTCATGGAAGGGACCGGAGAGCCTCAGTACGAACGGTGTGTGGACATCTCCACTGCCGCGTCCCTTCGGGAGATGATATTCCCGGGACTTCTCGCGGTGATTTCCCCGGTCCTCGTGGGATATATCCTCGGAGCGCAGGCCCTCGGCGGGTTGTTGGGCGGCTCCATCGTTACGGGGGTGATGCTCGCCATCTTCATGTCCAATGCGGGCGGTGCCTGGGATAACGCGAAGAAGTACATCGAAGAGGGCAACCACGGCGGAAAGGGGAGCGCTCCCCACGCCGCGGCGGTGGTGGGAGATACCGTGGGCGATCCTTTCAAGGATACCGCGGGGCCGAGCCTGAACATTCTCATTAAGCTCATGTCCGTGGTGGCCCTGGTGCTCGCACCGCTCTTCGTCTGATCACCCTTCAAGGTAAAAGCCCGTAGGGGGGCATCGCCCCCGTTTTTCACAGGGGGGAAGAGCGTCCGCTCCTCCCCCCGTCTGTTTGTCCGGAGGAGCGCGAGTCATGCATGCCGACCATGTGCGGTGGATAAAGGAGCGGCTGGATATCGTCGAGGTCATCGGCGATTACGTTCCCCTGAAAAAAGTGGGACGGAGCTTCAAGGGGCTCTGTCCCTTTCACGGTGAGAAGACGCCCTCCTTCACCGTTTCGCCCGAACGGCAGACCTACCATTGCTTCGGCTGCGGGCGGGGTGGGGACATTTTTTCTTTCGTCATGGAGACGGAAGGCATCTCGTTTTCCCAGGCCCTGGAACTGTTGGCTTCCCGGGCCGGGGTTTCTCTCGAGCCGGTACGGAAAGGTGCTTCCGGAGGCGATGTGCGGAGCGTTTCGGCACTGGCACAGGAATTTTTCTCGGAGAGCCTTTCGGGGCCGGGGGGAATTTCCGGAAGACACTATCTGGCGAAAAGAAATGTTCCGGAGCACTTCTGGAAGGAGTTCGGTCTGGGGTGGGCACCCTCCGGCTGGGATTCCCTGTGGCGACATCTGCGGAGCCGGAACGTCGACGAGAAGGATGCCCTCGCCTGCGGCGTGGTCGTCGAAGGCAACAGAGGACTCTACGATCGCTTCCGCGGTCGGGTCATCTTTCCCATCGCGGACGTGTCGGGGCGCATCATCGCCTTCGGCGGACGGCTTGTGGACGGAGAAGGCGCGAAATATCTCAACAGTCCGGAGGGGGTCCTCTTTCGGAAGCGGGAGTGTCTCTATCTGCTGCACCGGGCCAAACAGTTCATGCGTGCCCGGGGACGAGCAATTCTCGTGGAAGGCTACATGGATGCTCTTCGGCTCCACATGGAGGGATTCGGTGAGGCCGTGGCGTCTCTCGGTACTGCACTCACTTCCGAACAGGCGGATCTCGTCAAGCGATTCGCGCCGCGCTGTTATATCTGTTTCGACGCGGACGCGGCAGGGCAGGAAGCTGCGGTGCGAGGCATGTATGTGCTGCAGAGCCGTGGATTGGATGTGAGGGTGGTCTCTCTGCCCGAGGCGAAGGACCCCGATGAGTTTCTCTCCGCTCCCGGAGGCTCCGCCCGTTTTGCCGCCTGCCTCGACGAGGCGATGCCTCTCGTGCGACATCATCTTTTCCTGCGGAGAGACGCCCTGCGTGATCCGACGCAAAGAGAACAGGCCACCAGAGATATCCTCAGCGGTGTTGCGCAGCTCTCTTCCCTTGACCTTGCTCCCTTTGTGCCGGAGGTCGCCGCTGCCTTCGGTCTTTTTGCGCATCAACTCGTCGAACTCGTCGAAAGAGAGAGAAAAGTCCTTTCCCAGCCGGAACAAGGGAAATCCTCCCTTTCCGGCGTATCTATAACTGGAGGGAAAGAAGAGGAAGCGGCGGATCCGGTGGAAGCCGCGTTGCTCTTTCTCCTGTGGACGGACGCGAGCCGTCGGCGCAGCGCCTCCCCGGAGGGCATGCTTCCCCTCTTTTCGGAAGAGCGGCTTCGCCATATTGTCATGGCGCTTCTTTCCGGAGAGGTCCCGGAAGAACTGGAGGCGCGATGGCATGTCATCGGCGAAACCTATCCCCTTCGCGTGGTGGCTTTCGGAGGAGAATGGTGTGCCCGTCTCGAAGAGAAGGATGCGTGGAAAACGGTTGTGGGCCTCCTTGAGGCGAGAAACAGAAAACGGCAATATGAAGCCCTGCAGCTCAAATGTCGTCGTGGAGAAGCGACCGACGAGGATCTTTTGGCGTTACGGGACCTTGCGCAGAAGCTGAAGGGGGGCAAGGATTCGGCGTGACTGAACAGAGAAAGAAAAGAGAAGATGGCGACGCGGAAAAAAACGTCCCGGCGGAGGAAGCGACGCGATACGACCAAACTCCTCAGGAAAGGCGGAACGGAGCCGACGTGAAAAAGAAACGGAAGAAAAAGAGCATCGAAGGAGAAGGCGCGCCCTCCGGGTTCTCCGAGAGTATGGACATTTCCGGGAGTCGTGATGCCGAAAAGGCGGACGCATCCCCGGTGAAGCCGATTGATGGCGCCGGGAGAGAGACGGAGGGGGCGAGGGCGCTCTCCCAATCGTCTGCAACTGCACGGAATGAAGAAATGGCATCGGAGAAAACACAGAAGCGTGCGAAGCGGAGCGACCGGAAAAAGCAGGGGGAGGTCTCTCCGGAAGGGGAGCCGATGGAGATTCCCTTGACACTGTCCGACGGCGAAGGCGCTCCTGCGGAAGCCCTGGATGGGGATGCGTCCTCTTCCGTCGAGGTTTCTTTTGCCGGCGAGGACGGGGAGGACATTTCGCTACCTGAGGGGGATGAACTCTTTCTTGAGGAACCTCTCGCGGAGGATCTTTCCCTCTTCGGTGGTGACGAAGTGACCAGTCCGGTTCCCGTCGCCGCCGAACCTGTGGTGGTCGAGAGTCCGGATCCGGTGCTCGCGAGGGAACTGCCTCTCGAAGAGACGCAGAAGGATTATCTCCTTTTCCTTCCCCTCATTCAGGAAGGACAGAAGCGCGGCTACATCACGTTCGAAGAGATCGAAAAACAGCTTCCTCCGGAGTTTCTGAACAACCCGGAGACGCTGGACAAGCTTTATGAAGAGTTCACGCTTCTCGGGATCGAAGTGCAGGAGGAGACGAAGCGCGGCAAGGATGAATCCGTCTCCGACGAGGAGCTTGTCCCTCCGGCGGCGGGAGAGAGCATGGGTGTTCTCGAGGATCTTCCCCTGTCCGATCCCGTGCGCATGTACCTGCGGGAGATCGGCAAGATTCCGCTGTTGACGCCTGACGAGGAAGTGACGCTGGCCAAGCTCGTGGAGGCGGGAGACCCGAGAGGGAAGAGCGCTCTTGTGGAGGCGAATCTTCGTCTCGTCGTGAGTATCGCCAAGAAATACATCGGGCGGGGGATGCTCTTCCTCGACCTGATCCAGGAAGGGAACCTGGGACTCATTCGTGCGGTGGAAAAGTTCGATTACCGGAAGGGATACAAATTCAGCACCTACGCGACCTGGTGGATCCGTCAGGCCATCACGCGGGCCATCGCCGACCAGGCCAGAACGATACGCATTCCCGTCCACATGGTAGAGACCATCAACAAGCTCATCCGCGTGTCGAGACAGCTTGTGCAGCGCCTGGGGCGGGAGCCCACCGCGGAGGAGATCGCCCAGGAGATGGAGATCCAATCCGAGAAGGTGGAGGAAATTCAGCGCATCGCGCAGGAACCTGTTTCCCTGGAGACGCCTATCGGCGAGGAGGAGGACAGTCAGCTCGGAGATTTTCTCGAGGACAAAGATCTTCCGAGTCCGGAAGAGGCTGTGGCGAGCCAATTGCTCCGGGAGCAGCTGGATGACATGCTTGAGGATCTCACCGAACGGGAACGGGAGGTTTTACGTCTCCGTTTCGGCCTTGAAGACGGACACCCCTATACGCTCGAAGAAGTGGGGAGGCGTTTCGGTGTCACTCGGGAACGCATTCGTCAGATCGAAGCGAAGGCGTTGCGCAAACTTCGGCACCCCAGCCGGAGTCGAAAGCTGCGCGATTTTCTGGAATGAGCGCCGTGTGCTGTTGGAGCGGATGTCATTCCGGCTGTTCGTTGCGACAGCAGTGAAAGAATTCCCTATGTCGACGACCCGTTTCTCTGTTATACTGGCTTCGGGTTCGTGCTCGGAGGCGCAATCATGAGAGTGGACATCTATCTCAAGCTCGCACGCCTGGTGAAGCGGCGAACAGTGGCGCAGGAAATGATCCGTCTCGGGGCTGTTCGTGTGGACGGGCGTCCCGTGAAACCTTCCGGGGAAGTGCGGAAGGGTGCACGGGTTGCCGTGGCCTTTCCTCGGCGCTTGCTTGTCGTGGAGGTGCTTTGCGATGACGAGCAGCTTCTGCGGCGGAAGAGCGAGCCTTATCTTGTACTGGAAGAGCGTTCCCTTGACGGGGAGACATCTCCTTGGTAACACCCCGGCCGGCCGGTCCGGTCTGAAGGAAAAGAAAAATCAACCGCCCGGAGGGGGAGGAGTGTACGGATGAGTTACATCGTCGGTGTTCATGGAAGGGAAATCCTCGACTCGAGGGGCAATCCGACGGTCGAGGTGGAGGTGTGGCTCGACAACGGCATTGTGGGAAAGGCCGCCGTTCCCTCCGGAGCCTCCACGGGGACCTTCGAGGCAGCGGAACTGCGTGACGGTGAGGCACGTTTTTTCGGCAAGGGCGTGCTCAAAGCTGTGGCGCACGTGAACGAGAAGATCGCTCCCGAAATTGTGGGAATGGATCCTGCGGAGCAGGCGGCTTTGGACAAAGCACTGCTCGCCCTTGACGGAACGGCGAACAAGGGAAAGCTCGGCGCCAATGCGATTCTCGGCGTCTCCATGGCAACGGTGCGGGCCGCTGCGGAGGACCACGACCTTCCCCTGTGGGCCTATCTGGGAGGATTGGGGCCCATGCTTCTGCCCACGCCGATGATGAACGTCGTCAACGGCGGCGCCCACGCGGACAACACCCTGGATATCCAGGAATTCATGATTCTTCCCCACGGTGCGAAAAGTTTCGCCGAGGGGCTTCGCATGGGTGTGGAGACCTACCATACGCTGAAGAAGATCCTCAAGAAGAAGGGCTACGGTGTTTCCATCGGTGACGAAGGCGGGTTCGCTCCGAATCTTCGTACTAACAGAGAGGCATTGGATGTTCTCATGGAGGCCATCGAGGCCGCGGGATATTCGCCGGGCGCTCAGATCTCCCTCGCCGTGGACGGTGCCGTGACGGACCTGTTTGAAGACGGTGTCTATTCCTTTGCCGGAGAGGGACGAACGTTCACGCCGGAACAGCTTGTCGCCTACTACGAGGATCTGTGTGACGCCTACCCCCTTGTCTCCATCGAGGATGGCATGGCCGAGGAGGACTGGGCGGGATGGGCACTGCTCACGGAATGTCTCGGCGGAAAAGTGCAGCTCGTGGGGGACGATATTTTCGTCACGAATCCGGAGCGGTTCTCCCGGGGGATTGCCGAAAAGATCGGCAACGCCGTTCTCGTCAAACTCAATCAGATCGGCACGGTGACGGAGACGCTGCAGGTCATCGACAAGGCTCGCTGGAGCGGCTACGGCGTGGTGATCTCCCATCGTTCCGGGGAGACCGACGACTCCTTCATCAGCGATCTCGCCGTCGCTACGGGGGTCGGACAGATCAAGACGGGTGCGCCCGCCCGTATGGACCGGGTGGCAAAATACAATCAACTGCTCCGCATCGCCGAGACCTGCACGGCGCCTTATGCGGGCCTTTCTCGGGTGGTCCGTGCGAAAAACGGCTGAACAAAGCGGTAGAGACTCGGAACAGCGAAGGAGGATGTGCGAATGAAGCGTGTAGTGAGCACCGACAAAGCACCGGCTGCCATCGGGCCTTACAGCCAGGCGGTGTGGATGGGGGATCTCCTCTTCCTGTCCGGACAGATTCCGCTTGATCCTGCCACGGGACAGCTCGTGGGCAAAACTTCCGCGGAACAGGCGGAACAGGTCTTGAAGAACATCGGTGCCATTCTGGAATCCCAGGGGCTTTCCTTTCGGAATGTGTTGAAAACAACGGTGTTCTCCGTGGATTTGGGAGATTTTGCGGACGTGAACGCCGTGTATGCCCGCTGGTTCGAGGCGGAGCCGCCCGCCCGCTCCTTCGTGGAAGTCCGGGGACTTCCCAAGGGCGCGAAGATCGAAATCGAACTCATTGCCGCGAAGGGGTAGGAGTTCGTCTCCGAGGATACCGATCCAGGAAGGAAGAGGAGACCAGAAAATGAAGGTTGCCGAGCCCACAGTGGAACGTCTCGTGCAATACTATCGGTTGCTGGAACAGCTGCATGAAGAGGGCAGGAAGGTCGTCTCGTCCCAGGACATCGGCGAAATCCTCGCTTTCAAGGCAAGCCAGGTGCGAAAGGACTTGTCCTACTTCGGAGAAATCGGCAAGCGCGGCGTGGGCTATCACGTGGACAAACTCTTCGAGCACATCCGTTCCATTCTGTCTTCACCGAGGGTGTGGCGGATGGCGCTCGTGGGGGTGGGGCATCTGGGAGAGGCGCTGCTCGGGTACAATGCGCTTCGAAGCGATAAGTTCGGCATTTGCGCCCTTTTCGACGTGGATCCGGAGAAGGTCGGAAAAGAGGTCGGCGGAATCCCCTGCTTCCACGTCGAGACAATGACCGACGTGCTTCGGGAGCAGAATGTCGAGGTGGTCATCCTCACCGTTCCCGCTCATGTGGCGCAGTCCTGCGTGGACAAAATCGCAAAGAGCGAGACGGTGAAAGGAATCCTCACCTTTGCCCCCATTCCCGTTGTCGTGCCGGACCGGATCCTCGTCTACAGCGTGGACATTTCAGTGGAACTCGAAAAACTCCTTTTCTATCTCAAACAGGCGAATGACGACTGACCTTCTCTTTTCCCCTGACCGGAGCTCGTGGTACAATCGGGTGCATTCCATGTCGAGAAGACATTTTGAGGAGGCGGTGTTGTTGCGAGCAATGCTGATTGGCTTTGCGAGTCTTCTGTGGCCCGGGGTCTGCCATGCCGAAGGCGCGCCGGCGGGATCGCAGGGAGGGCTCTTGGGCATGCTCATGCCCCTGGCGTTGTTTATCGTCATTTTTTACTTTCTGATCATTCGGCCGCAAAAGAAAAAGCAAAAGCAGCACGAGAACATGCTGGCCTCCATTCGGAGAGGTGATCAGATCGTGACGGCGGGAGGATTCTTCGGTGTCGTCAAGGACGTCAAGGAAGACAGTTTTATTGTTGAAATCGCCGATGGTGTGAAGGCCCGCCTACTCAAGAGTTCCGTCTCGTACAAGCGGTCTGTCGAAGAGAACGACGCCGCCAAGGCGCCCAAGAAGGAAGAAGAGACCGCTCCTCAGGAGACGGCGCCGGAAACCGGCTCCGAACAGTAGGAGGCGCTTTTCGATGTGCCGCACGGAGTGGGTGCGAAGCGCCTGCTCCGTTTTTCTCATGTGCGGAGAGGTAGTGTTACAAAAAGACGGCATTAAGGAGGTCGTGTTTTCATGTTGAAACGTGATCGCTGGCGGTTGCTGCTCGTCGTTCTGGTGGTCGCCGCCGCCCTGGCGTCGGTCTTTCCCATTCAGGGCAAGATCCGCCTGGGACTCGATCTGAAGGGGGGCGCCCACATCCTGCTGCAGGCCAAGGGGACGCCGGAAAACCCCGTTACCGAGGACAGTGTGGAACGCCTTCTCGCCGTGCTCAGGAACCGTGTGGACCAATATGGTGTTTCCGAGCCGGTCATCCAGCGCGAGGGCCGGGATCGTATCATCGTCGATCTCCCCGGAGTGGAGGATCCCGAGGCGGCCCTCGAACTGATCGGCAAGACGGCACTCCTGGAGTTCCGCGCGGTGGAGGGCGTATCGCCCAGGGTTCCCGCTTCGCCGGAACGGAAGAATTACGAGGATGATGCGAGTTTTGCCGCAGCGGAGGAACGTTGGAAAGAAGCGGCGGAGCAGGTTGCCGCCGTCCAGCAGGAGATGGCCGCCAAGGCCGAGGGAGACGACGCGCTCGCGATCATGAAGGACGAGAAGAACGTCGCCTATCTGCTCGGGCCGGCCCTCGTCACCGGGAAGGATCTTCTCGATGCCAAGACCGCTTTCGACAATCTCGGACGTCCCGTGGTGACTATCAAGTTCAACGCCGAAGGAACGAAACTTTTCGACAAGGCCACGGCGGACAACGTGGGACGTCAGCTTTCGATCGCCCTCGACGGAGTTGTGGTTTCCGCGCCGGTGGTGCAGGAAAGAATCAGCGGCGGTGACGCCCAGATCTCCGGGAGTTTCTCCCCTGCGGAAGCACAGCGCCTCGCCATCATGCTCCGGGCAGGTGCACTTCCCGTTCCGGTGGAAATTCTCGAAAACCGTTCCGTGGGACCCACCCTGGGAAGCGATTCCATCGAATCCGGACTTCGTGCGGGGTTGATCGGAGCGGCGTTGGTGGTGCTCTTCATGCTGCTCTACTACAGATTCCTTGGAATCGCCGCGGATGCGGCCCTGGGCGTGGCGGTTCTTCTCGTCTTCGCGGCGCTCATCAGCTTGAAGGCGACCCTGACGCTTCCCGGCATCGCGGGAATCGTGCTCACCATCGGTATGGCCGTGGACGGCAATATCCTCATCTACGAGCGCATCAAGGAGGAGCAGCGAGCGGGGAAAACACCTCTTGCCGCCGTTGACGCGGGATTCCGCAAGGCCATCACGACCATCATGGATGCGAACATCACCACCCTCATTGCCGCTGCGGTGCTCTACTACTTCGGCAGCGGACCCATCCGAGGTTTCGCCGTGATCCTGAGCATCGGCATCGTGGCCAGCCTTTTCAGTGCCATCGTGGTGACCAGGGCTCTGCTGCAGATCTTCCTTGGGCGCAGCCGAAGTGTCCGGCTGCAGCAGTAGAGGGTTAGGAGGAGCGGAGATGTCGTTGAGAACAAAGCAAATTCGTTTTATGGAAATTCGCCGCATTTCCCTTGCCCTGAGCGCGCTGCTGCTGCTGGGCAGTATGGTGTTGCTGATGACGAAGGGGCTCAACCTCGGTATCGATTTCACGGGAGGTATCATCGTTCAGGTTGAGTTCGCCTCTCCCGTGACGGTCAAAGAGGTGCGCGAGACCCTTGCCGAGGGTGGACAGCAGCACGTGACCATTCAGGCCTACAGCGACAGGGGCGTCATCGTTCGGCTCGCTGCGGACGATGAGGCATCCCAGAAGGCCGCCATCGACGCGATGAAGAAGAAGGATTCCGGAGTGAACGTGCTTCGCATCGAAAAAGTCGGGCCGGTGGTGGGAAAACAGCTCCGCGAGGAGGCCGTCGTTGCGGTTGCGGTGGCCCTTGTGGGCATTCTCCTCTACATCACGGTGCGTTTCCGGTTTCGTTTCGCCGTCGTGAGCGTGGCCGCCCTCCTGCACGACACCATTCTCACCCTGGGACTTTTCAGCCTCCTTGGGAGAGAGGTCTCTCTCACCTTTATCGCCGCGATTCTCACCGTCGTGGGCTATTCACTGAACGACACCATCGTCATTCTCGACCGTGTCCGTGAGAACTGGAAAGAGCTTCGCTCGAAGGGGATCGTCCATCTTCTCGACCTTTCCATCAATCAGACACTTTCCAGAACGATCAACACATCGTTGACGACGCTGCTCCCCGTAACGGCGCTCTTTCTCTGGGGTGGCCCCGTCATC
This sequence comes from Aminiphilus sp., assembly GCF_029975095.1. Classification (NCBI taxonomy): domain Bacteria; kingdom Thermotogati; phylum Synergistota; class Synergistia; order Synergistales; family Aminiphilaceae; genus Aminiphilus; species Aminiphilus sp. The sequence continues at coordinate 22,285 of NZ_JARKPW010000177.1, read as the reverse complement.
GGTGATTTTTCTCTCGCGCTTTTGGCGGGAATTCTGGTGGGAACCTACAGTTCCATCTATGTCGCGGGGGCACTTCTCTGTGAGTGGAATCTCCGAAAACCGGAAATCTGAGAGGTTTGCGGCGGAGCTGGTTGACCGGACCGTGCTATAGTCGTATTGGAGCGGGTCGGGCTGGAAGCCGTGCGTCGAGTCTCAAGGAGGGATGCACATGAAGAGTTATGCGCTTGCCATTGCGGTGGCCATGCTTGTGGCGGCCGGATATGCCTTTCAGAATACCGGTGATGTGACCGTTCGCTTTCTCATCTGGGAGCGTCAGATTCCGCAAGGCATCTGGGAGGTTCTTCTCTTCGCGGCCGGAGGCATTCTCATGTGGTTTGTCTCTCTCATCGCGCTTCTGGAGGTCCGGGGTGGATTGAAGCGGGAGATCCGGGATCTGCAGAAGCGCAACGAGGCTCTCTCCGAGGAACGCACGGCGTTGCTCACCGCTCTTTCGAGCCTGAAGGGCTCCGGGCGGGAGCATGTCGCGACGAGTGTTCCCGTACCCTCCGAAGAGAAGGTTCCCATGGAGACTCCCACGAGCGAAGAATGTGCTGCGGTGGGCGTCCCCTGCGAGGTGGAAAAACGGGACGAGGAACGGGAAATGCCCGAAAAACCCGCGTCGTTTGAGGATGCTGCCCCGGAGGAGCAATCTTTTGAGGATGTTTTCATGAAGGTCGACGAGGAGCAGGAGCGACGGTGATCGGTCTCTGCGCCGGTGACGAAATCCGGGTGAGGTATCCTGAAGAAGACGCTTCGACCCTCGCCCTTGCTCTTGGATGCAGCCGAATCTTCGCGAGTGTACTCCAGATGCGCGGCTTGGGGTGTTCTGAGAAGGCTCGGGCGAAACATCGTCCGGGCCTTCGGCTCGCTTTGGAGGAACTTTTCCTCGGTAACGAAGATCCTGGGGGCGAAGGGCTCCGTGCCGCGCTTCGCGAGGGTGCACGAGTCGTCGTCTACGGGGACTACGATGTCGATGGTGTTGCCGCCACGTCGCTCGCGGTGGAACTGTGTCTTTTGTATGGAGCGGACGTCCGCTACTATATTCCGCATCGACGTCTGCAGGGATATGGCATTCACGAGGACATGATCGGCCGCATTCTGCAGATGGGGTGCGATCTTCTCCTCGTCGTGGATTGCGGCACAAGGGACCGGAAGATCCTGGAGGGTGTCGTCGCCGCCGGTGTGCCCGTGTGGGTTTTCGATCATCATCTGCCCGAAGGTCCCACGGTCCGGGAGGCGGGGGCTGTTCTCATCAATCCCCATGCCTCGAACGGCGACGAAGAAGGAGTACGGCTCTGCGCCACGGGAGTTCTCTGGGCGTGGCTCTTTCGAAACTCCCTCGCGCCGGAGGGGTGGCTTCGTGAACGCCTGGATCTCGTGGCACTGGCTACTGTGGCGGATTGTGTCTCCCTGGGCCCGTTGAACCGTGCTCTCGTTTTCGAGGGACTCGAACAGATCCGCCAAGGGCGAAGGGTGGGTCTGAGACTGCTCGCGGAGCGGCTCGGGCTCGTTTTTCAGCGTATCGGCGAGGAAGATCTCGCCATGAAGCTCATCCCCTGCCTGAATGCCGCGGGAAGACTCGATCTCGCGGATGTATCCGTTCGGGTTCTTCTTGGAGAGAAGGACACGCTCCAGTGGGTGGAGCGGCTTGTCGAACTGAACAGGAAACGTCAGTATCTTTCCGGACGGCTCGTGGACGAGATCTCCACGGCAATCTCCGCGGAGGAGCGCCATGTTCTTCGGGGAAACGAATGGCCTGTGGGAATCCTGAGCAGTGTGGCAAGCCGTCTCTGCTCGCAGTTCCGCAGGCCCATTGCGCTTGCCGCGCCGGCGGGCGAGGTTCTTCGCGGCACTCTTCGCGTGCCCGGCGGCGTGGATGCGGTGGCGATTCTTCGTGACGTGGAGGAACATCTTCTTGAGTGGGGAGGCCACCGTCAAGCCGCTGGATTCAGCGTTGCTCCCGAAAGATGGAGTCTCGTAGAGGAAAGGCTCGAGTACAGCCTGTCCGAAGTGGAAATCCAGGAGGACCTCCTGGAGGTGCTCGCCTTTCCTCCCCAGGAGATCGACATGGCTTCCTGGCGGGAAGTGGAAACGCTGGGGCCTTTCGGCATGGGCAATCCAAGACCACTCCTTTACACGGAGAACAAGGGGGTTCCATCGGTCCGTCCCCTCGGAGGCAATGGGAGACACGTCACCGTGGAGGTGGATGGCGTGCCTCTCCTCGGATTCAATGCAGCCAAACTTCTTGCGGAGTGTCCGAATCCCCGTGGATGGGTGTATGCTCCCCGGATTGACCATTGGAGGGGACAGGCGCGCCTTCAGTTCGTGCTGGAGCGAATCGTCCATAGCGGAGGCGTTGCACATGCGTGACGAGGACGAAAGCGGTCGAGGCCGCGGAGGAGAACGAGGAAGCCTTGTGCGGGGGAGGGCCATGCGTGCCACTTTGGGAACGCTTGGGACCGAAACGCGTCAAGGACAGGGAATAGCTGCTTTGCGTCTCCTCCGGGACAGCTTCGTCGGCAGGCTTCCCGAGAACCAGCGTGTCACGCCGGTCAAGCTCGCATGGCAGGAATTGTGGGGGAAAGCGGCCCGCTTTCTTCCGAAGGAAGATCTTTCCGTGCTGGGAGAGGCCCTTGTGATCGCGGCGGAGGCGCACAAAGACCAAGTGAGGTCTACGGGAGACCCCTACATCGTACATCCTCTCAGCGTCGCCTCGATCCTTGCGGACATGCAACTCGACAGGGACACGCTCGTGGCGACGCTTCTGCATGATGTCCTTGAGGACACACCCCTCGGCTCGGCGACGTTGGAACAGAAATTCGGGGCACAGGTGCTCACCCTCGTTGATGGAGTCACGAAGCTCGGCAAGCTCCCCTTTCGTTCCTTCGAGGACTACCAGGCGGAAAATCTGCGCAAGATGTTCCTCGTCATGGCCAAGGATATCCGGGTGGTCCTGATCAAACTTGCGGACAGGGTGCACAACATGCGGACGCTTCAGGCCCTTCGGAGGGACAAGCAGCTCCGCATCGCCAAGGAGACCATAGAGATCTACGCGCCTCTCGCGCATCGACTCGGCATCTACCAGATCAAGAGGGAACTTGAGGACCTTTCCTACAAAATCCTCGATCCGGACATGTACCACGAGATCCGCCGCCGGGTCCGGAAGAAACTTCCCGAGCGGGAGGCCATTGTCAAGAAGGCCATCGACTTGCTTCAGGAACGACTCAAAGGTTCCGGAGTCGATGTGTACATCACGGGAAGAGCGAAACACTTCTACAGCATCTACGAGAAAATGCGAAGAAAAAACCTCTCCCTCGACCAGCTTTACGACCTGCTGGCGGTGAGGGTCATCGTCAATACGGTGGTGGAATGCTACACGGTTCTCGGCGTGGTGCACACCCTGTGGAAGCCTATTCCGGGGCAATTCGACGATTACATCGCCAATCCGAAGAACAACATGTACCAGTCTCTGCATACCACGGTGGTGGGCCCCAGCGGCGAGCCTCTGGAAGTGCAGATTCGAACCTGGGAGATGAATCTTCTCGCCGAATACGGTATTGCGGCTCACTGGCGGTACAAAGAACGCAAGACCAAAATGGACGAGCTCGACAACAAACTCACCTGGATACGGCAGGCTCTCGAATCCCCCGGAGAGGACAACGAGCCGGCGGAGTTTCTGGAGCATCTCAAGGCGGATGTGCTCACCTCGGAGGTCTTCGTGTTCACTCCCAAGGGGGATGTCATGAATCTCCCCCACGGTTCCACGCCCATCGATTTTGCCTACACCATCCACACGGAGGTAGGGAACAAGTGCGTCGGGGCCATGGTGAACGGTCGTATCGTCTCGATGGACTATACACTGCAGAACGGGGATATCGTGCGTGTGCTCACCTCCCCCCAGGGGCGCCCCTCCAGGGATTGGTTGAAGCTTGTCCGGAGTAATCGCGCTCAGGCGAAGATCCGGAGCTATTTCCGCCAGCAGGACAGAGCGGAGCGGGATGAACGGCTGGTCAAGGGGCAGGAGATGCTCGAGCGGGAGCTGCGCCGCCGTCTGGAGCAGCCGGATCTGGAGTTGGCCTCGGAGCACATGGGAGCTCTCAATAAAATCTCTCATGACATGGGATTCGCCAATGGGGAAGACCTGCTCGTGGAAATCGGATCGGGGCGTCAGAATCCCGGTGCCGTCGCATCGAGGGTCGTGCAGCTCAGGACAACGACGTCCCAGGATGTGGAAATTCCCCAGGAAGCAGTCATCCCGAAGAGGGAAGTCGACGCGGAGATCGTGGTGGACGGAACGGAAGGAGTGCTTGTGGGCATCGCCAACTGTTGCAGGCCCATTCCCGGTGATGCCATCGTGGGATACGTGACGAAGAACCGCGGCATCACCGTGCACAGGGTGGACTGTGCCAATGTGGACACCTCAGCGGGGGAGCGCACCGTCGCCGTTGCATGGGGAAGAAAGACCGCTCCCCGCTACACGAGCAGGGTCAAGCTCGAGGCGTCGGACAGACCGGGGTTGTTTGCCGAGGTCACCCAGGCCTTGGCCGCAGGAGATGCGTCCATTCTGAGCGTCAAGGCCAGTGTAAAGGGAGCCAATCGTGCGGTCATGGCCGCTGAGATCCAGGTCCACGATCTGGAACATCTCTATCGGATCATGGCGCGGATCAATACCGTTAAAGGTGTCATGCAGGTGGAACGGGGGTGATGTCGTGCGTGCCGTCGTGCAGCGTGTGGATTGGGCGAACGTTCGGGTCGGTGAGGAAACAGTGGGCGAGATCGGTTTGGGGTTGTGCGTTCTCCTCGGCGTCTCCGGGGAGGATACGGACGCCGATGTGACCTGGATGGCCGAGAAGATCGCCACGTTGCGCATTTTCGAAGATGCCGAGGGCAAACTCAACCGCTCTTTGAGCGATGTGGGGGGATCCATGCTCGTGATCTCTCAGTTCACGCTCTACGGGGATTGTCGGAAAGGGCGAAGGCCTTCCTTCACGGAAGCCGCGCCTCCCGAGAAAGGCAAGTCCTGTTACGAACGCTTCTGCCGTCTGGTTGAGGAGAAGAGCATTCCCGTCTCCACGGGGATCTTTCGTGCGGACATGCGGGTGTCTCTTTGCAACAATGGCCCCGTCACGATGATCATCGACAGCAAAGGGGTGTTCTAAAACCATGGAGATGCGCCGTTTCGCCCTGGGGGCGTTGTGGACGAACGGATACCTGGTGTGGACCGAGGAACGGCGGGGAATTTTCGTCGATCCCGGCGGCGATGTTTCGGAGGTCGAAGCCTGGCTCCGGGAAAAGGAGATCGTCCTCGAAGCAATCCTTCTCACTCATGGGCATGCGGATCATATCGCCGGCGTGGAGGGACTGCGCAGGGGGAAAGGAATTCCCGTGGCCATCCATGTCCTTGACGCGCCGAAACTCTCCGCCGCCACGGGAAACCTCTCCGCCTTCATGGGGAATCCTCTGGTGTGCGATGCGGCGGAGTTGCTCCTTGAGGACGGAATGGTTTTGGAGATCGCAGGACTTGCGATTCGTGTTCTCCATACTCCGGGGCACACCGAGGGGTGTTGCTGTTTCCTCGTGGAGCACCGGGCAGCCCTTTCGAAGGGGGCGACGGACGTCTCCGCGTCGGCCACGCGAGGGGGCGAGACGCTTCTCTTCTCCGGGGATACTCTTTTTGCCCAGAGCGTGGGCAGAACGGATCTGCCCGGAGGAGACGAGGCGACCCTGCTTCGCTCCCTGAAGAAACTTGCGGAACTTCCCGACGAGCTTCGAGTCCTTCCCGGCCACGGTCCGGAGACGACCATCGGGCGGGAGCGGGAAAGCAACCCTTTCTGGCCCCGTTAGGGGAATCGCGTGTTTCTTGCACGGTTACCCCGGGACCAGTGGCCCCGGGAACGCCTTTTCTCCCTGGGGCCTGAAGCACTTTCACTCTGCGAGCTTCTCGCTATTCTTTTGCATACGGGTTCTCGGGGGATGGACGTTTTGGAACTTGGCGGTATGCTCCTTGAGGAGTTCGGTGATCTTACGGGGCTCGCTCGGGCGGCTCCGGAGGAATTCCTCGCGGTGAAGGGGCTGGGCGAAGCCAAGGTGGCGAACCTCGTCGCGGCTCTGGAGCTGGCGAGAAGGTTGCGGAGCGAAAGCGCGAAAACGGACCGGAACGAGACGTGGCGCAACCGTGTCGCTTCCTGGGCCGAACACCTTGCGACGGAAGAGAGAGAGTTCATTCTTGCCCTGTTCCTGGATCGCAAGGGGCGAATCCTCGGGGAGAAGCAGGTTTCCTATGGTGGGCTGGACGGAGCTTTTCTGGACCTGCCGTTTCTGTTGCGAAGGGCCGTTCGTCTCGACGCGGCGGCGATGGTTCTCGGTCACAATCACCCCGACGGCACGCCGGAACCCAGCAAGGAGGACCGGGAACTCACACTGCTCCTCTCCAGGCGTCTTCGGGTGCTGGATATGGAGCTGCTCGGGCATTTCGTGCTGGCCGGCGGCAGGTTCGTTCCTGTTACGGTCGGCGAAGAGAGAAGGAAAGCGGGGGAATCTGCGTGTTCAAGTGGATAGCGGGGCTTTTCAGCCGTGATGTCGGCATAGATCTGGGTACGGCGAACATCGTCGTCTACGTTCAGGGACGGGGAATCGTCCTCAGCGAACCCTCCGCGGTGGCCATCAAGCACACGGGAAGAAAGGGAAAGGAAGAGGTCATCGCGGTAGGGGCCAGCGCCAAAGCCATGGTGGGCAAGACCCCCGCCGGAGTCGTGACGGTACGTCCGTTGCAACATGGGGTCATTGCGGACTTTGACATGACCGAGGCCATGATCGGCCATTTCATGACCGCTGCGACGGGAAGGCGTCGACTCCTCGCGCATCCCCGGGTGGTCATCTGTGTTCCCGCCTGCGTGACGGAGGTGGAGCGCCGGGCCGTCATCGACGCGACGCTCGGAGCGGGTGCTCGGGAAGCCTATGTCATCGACGAACCCATCGCTGCCGCCATGGGTGCGGGGCTCCCCATCCACGAACCGCGGGGGAACATGGTGGTGGACATCGGCGGCGGCACAAGCGAGGTGGCGGTGCTTTCCCTCGGGGGCATCGTGGTGAGCAAATCCCTTCGCTCCGCGGGTGACGAGATCGACGCGGCCATCGTGAACATGCTTCGGCAGAATTACACGCTCTGTATCGGTGATGTCACCGCGGAGGAGATCAAGATCAACATCGGCACTGCGATGCCTCTCGCTGAACCGCTCGTCATGGAAGTGAAGGGGAGGGACCTCATGGACGGCCTTCCCAAGGCGGTGCGCATCAGTTCCGAGGAGGTGCGGGAGGCGCTCAATCCCATCGCCCTTCGGATCGAGGAGATGGTGAAGGATGCGCTCGAACAGACTCCCCCGGAGCTTGCCCGGGACATCGTGGACCAGGGGATGGTTCTCACGGGAGGTGGCGCACTGCTTCGGGGGATGGGAGAACGCCTCCAGCGGACGTTGAACGTCCCAGTCATCACCGCCGAACAGCCGCTCTTTTCCGTTGCGCTCGGTGTCGGGCGCGTTCTCGACGAGCTGGATGCGATGAAGAAGATCCTCATCGCCGTGGACAAAGGAGTGCAGTGAGAGATTTTGCGCTGACGCAGTGAAAGAAACGGAGTGACGGTATGGAACGGAAGGGCGTGAACAATCCCTGGGTCCATGGTGTCCTGGCCGGTGTGGTGGGACTGCTGCTCTTCATCGTCTCCTTGCAGCTTCCCCTCGCACGAAACGCCATGGATGCCACGGCGAGGTTCCTTTACTGGCCGGAATACCCCGCCAGCGCGCTCAGGCGTCACCTCCGGGAGATGTACCTGTGGATCACCCGGGAAACGGAGCGCCAGGAGCGGTTCGAACAGCTGGAAGGAGAAGTTCTTGCGCTTCGCACCGTGGTACGTCGTCTCGGCGTGACGGAACCGCAACCTGTCCGGGGCATGGTAACCGCCCGGGTGACGCTTCGCGAACCGAGTCGGTGGTGGCAGGAAATCCGGATCGACCGGGGAAGCCTTTCGGGAATTCGCGTGGGCTCGCCGGTGCTGCAGAACGGATTTCTCATCGGAAGAGTCTCCCAGATTGGTGAGGGGTATGCCTGGGTCGAGCTGATCACCTCCAGTGCCCTGCTCAGTCCCGCCGTGTTGGATCGTACGAGGGATCTAGGTGTCGTTACGGGCGACGACGCGGGCAGAGTGCTGCTGCTCTACATCCCCGAGGAAAAAAACCTCCAGGCGGAGATGAGCGTCAGCACCGCTCTTGTGGGCGAATTCCTTCCTCCGGGTATCCCCATCGGCAAAGTCGCCTTTGCCCAGGAGGTGACCGGCGGATATCGCCCTTACGTTCTCGCCATCGGCGGTGATCTGGCCAGGCTGTACACCGTTTCCGTCATGGTCCGGGAGGGGCTGCCGTGATCTGGGCGACGGGTATGTGGTATCTTCAGGATCTTCTCCAGGTGGCGGCGTCGAGCGGAGTGCCGGTTCCCGAACTCTTCTTTCTGTTTCTGCTTCTTCTCTCCGTCACCGAGGAGTACGATCTCTGCGGTATGGTGTGGATCGCCTTCGTCGGCGGACTGTTCTGGGATCTGCGCTGGACGGGACTGCCTGGTTTTACCGCGGGCCTTTACGGCTTACTCCTCTCTCTGGTGGCGGGTACCTGGCGTCTTATTCCAGTTCAAGGGCGCACGTCCGCCCTGTTCGGCTGTTGTGCCCTCGGCGCTCATCTCGTCATCGGCCTGATGCGGGGAGCGCTGTTGTTGCCCACCGGGGCTTCCCTATGGCCTCTCGTCCTGCTGCAGCAGCTTGCGGGGATGCCCCTCATCCTCCTCGGCATTCTCTGGTTTTCCCGGAGAGAAGGGCCGTGCCGTGTCCCCTGAACGGACCTCCATGGATTTTCGCCTTCTCGTCTGGAGAATTTTCATGGTAGTGGGACTGTTTCTTCTGGTGGGAGGGCTTTATTCGTTTCAGGTCGCTCAGGCGGATCGCTATGTCAAGCTTGCCACGGACAACCGGCTGCGGTTCATCCGTATTCCTCCGCCTCGGGGAGTGATCTACGACGCAAACGGTCTCTCCCTCGCGGAGAACGTCCGGACCTTCGACATAAAAGGATATCCGCTGGATCTTTCCAAGGAGGGAGTCCTTTCGCGGATTGCCGTGCTGTTTCAGCGACACGGCATTCCATTTACTGAAGAGGATCTGGCGCGCTCCTGCGACAGGCAGTTCTGGGCACCTTTCCGGGCAGTGACGCTCGTGAGCAATCTCACCCTGTCCCAGGTAGCGGATCTCGTGACCGATCCGGAGTTCGTACCGCAGCTCTTTCCCTTTCCCGTGTGGCGTCGTATCTATCCTGCAGGTCCTCTCGCGGCGCATATCACGGGATATGTGGGAGAAATCACCCGGGAGGAACTGCAGCAGCGGGGTGACCAGGGGTACCTCGGAGGAGATCAGCTCGGGAAGGCCGGGATCGAACGTTTCTACGAAGAACAGCTTCGCGGACAGGCGGGCGAGGAAGCCGTCGAGGTGGATGCCCGGGGACGGCGTCTTCGACAGATCGATTATCGTCCTCCAGCGCCGGGAGCGGACATTCGTCTGACCCTCGATCTCGGTGCCCAGAGAGTTGCGTCGGAACTCATGGGCGGGCGGCGGGGTGTCTTGCTTGCCATGGACGTGCACACCGGTGCATTGCGTGTCTTTTATTCGTCGCCCACCTACGATGTGAACCCTCTCACCTGGGGGGTGTCTCCGTCGGAGTGGGGGAAGCTCGTCAATGACCCGGATCGTCCCATGCTGAACAGGGCCATCGGCGGTGTCTATCCGCCGGGATCGGTCTTCAAGGTTGTTCCCGCTCTTCTGGGGCTCGCGTCCGGAACGGTGACCGCCTCCACGACGGTACACTGCCCGGGCTATCTAAAGCTCGGGGACAGGACATTCCGTTGCTGGCAGCGCTGGGGACACGGCAGAGAGAATCTCGTGGCGGCCATCCGGGATTCCTGCGACGTGTATTTCTACCAGCTCGGGCTATGGCTCGGTGCGGATGCTCTCGTTTCCTTCGCGGAGCGTTTCGGCGTAGGGAAGCTCACCGGAGTGGATCTTCCCGGAGAGGTGGAGGGAACCGCTGCGGGAAGGGAGTGGAAAAAACGACGTCTCAATGAATCCTGGTACCAGGGGGATACGGTCAATTATTCCATCGGGCAGGGTTTTCTGCTCATGACGCCCCTTCAGGTAGCGCGCATGGCTGCCGTCGTGGCAAACGGCGGCAAACTCGTCACTCCTCATTTCGCCGAAGGACATCCCGCTCCCGTGACGGATCTCCAGCTTCCTCAGGAGGCACTTCGGCTCGTTCGGAAGGGACTGGAAGAGGTTGTTCGAACGGGCACGGGGAAACCCGCCGGAGGGTTCGGTGTCGAGATCGCGGGAAAAACGGGAACGGCTCAGAACGCTCATGGCGAGGATCACGCGTGGTTTTTCGGCTACGCTCCCGCGAAGGATCCGAAACTGGTGGCGGTGGCTCTCGTGGAGGGGGGAGGCAAGGGGAGCAGTGTGGCCGGTCCTCTTGTCGCCGAGCTTCTTGCGTATCTGTGTCTCGGAGAACGACGTGGAAACGAGGGGAGAGGCGGGCAATGAACGAGAAGAACGGCGAAGAACTCCGGGGAGAACCCGCTGAAAACGGGCAGATTCTCCTGAAGGGGGGCGTCCAGGGATTACGGCTCATCATTCCCGAGCATTTTTCCGGTGAAGAATTGCGAAAGGGGTTGCAGGAGATCCTCTCCGGAGGAAAACACATCCTCCAGGGTGCCCGAGTCGTGTTCGATCTCCAGGGGCGCTCCACGGACGCCGGGGAGATACTCTGGATTCTGGAGCACTTTGTCTGGCCCGGCAATGTCTTCGTGCTTTCCTGGGTAACCTATTCCGCGGAGACTCTGGACATCCTCCGTCGGAGCGGATTCCCCACGGGGGAACCCGCTCCGACAGGACATGCCGCCGAGTGTGCCCGCGTTTCTCTCGTGCTGGAGCGTTCCTTGCGTTCCGGACAGAGAGTCGAACACGGAGGCGATGTCGTCATTGTCGGCTCCGTGAATGACGGTGCGGAGGTCTTTGCCGGGGGCAACATCGTCGTGTGGGGGCGACTCCAGGGGATCGCTCATGCCGGCTCGGAGGGCAATGCCGATGCCCGGATCCTGACAAGGGTCTTCGAAGCCTCACAGGTGCGCATCGGGCGAAAAGTGAGTTATGTGGACAAGGATTCCTCCTGGTGGGGAAAATCCGTCGTCATCGGTATCGAGGATGAGACGTTCATCGTTCGGCCTCTGACGATCCAGTCGTAGCAACGGGGAGGGTGTTCGGGTATGACCTGTCGCGTAATCGTTGTGACATCGGGCAAGGGTGGTGTAGGCAAGACGACCACTACGGCGAATCTCTCTGTGGCCCTGGCGAGTCGAGGCTACAAGGTCGTAGCTATGGACGCGGATATCGGCCTTCGGAATCTCGATGTGGTATTGGGCCTGGAGAACCGCATCGTGTACACTCTTGTGGACGTGGTGGAAGGCAATTGTCGGCTTCTCCAGGCGCTCGTGCGGGACAAACGGGTGAACAATCTTCACCTCCTTCCCGCAGCCCAGACGCGAACCAAGGATGCGGTGACGCCCGAACAGATGCGAACTCTCTGCGATGAGCTGCGCGAGCACTTCGACTTCGTTCTCGTCGATAGTCCTGCGGGTATCGAGGGAGGTTTCCGCAACGCCGCGGTGGGTGCGGATGAAGCCCTGGTGGTGACCACGCCGGAGGTGTCGGCGGTCCGTGACGCGGATCGGATCATCGGGATGCTCGAAGCCATGGGAAAATCTCCCATCCGTCTGGTCATCAACCGGATTCGTCCCTATATGGTGAAGCGCGGGGACATGCTCGACGTGGCGGACGTGCTGGACATTCTCGCCGTCGATCTCGTGGGGGTCGTTCCCGACGACGACAGTGTGGTTACCTCCACCAACAGGGGCGAGCCCCTGACACTCGGGGGAAACAGTCCGGCCTCGAAAGCCTTTGAGAATATTTCCCTGCGTCTCTGCGGGGAGGATGTGCCTTTCTTGAATCTCGATACTCCCGAGAAGGAAGGGCTTTTTGGCAAGGTGAAAAAACTCTTTGGCCTGTAGCGGACGGAGGGAACGACCATGGGTTTCTTGAGCAGGCTTTTCGGCTCCGGAGGGACGAAAAACGTCGCGAAGGAGCGGCTTCAGCTCGTTTTGATCCACGACAGAACGGACATTTCACCCGCCCTCATGGAGGATCTGCGCCGTGATCTCATTGCGGTGATCAGCAACTATCTCGAGATTGACGAGATGCACATCGACATCGACCTCGAGAGGGAGGATCGTTCCGTTGCCCTTGTGGCCAACATTCCCGTGCGTACGGTGAAACGGGCCTATGCCCGTTCCGGGCGAGGCGGGGAGATGTCCTCCGGCGAATGAACGCACCGGTATCCACCCGAAGCTTCACGGAGCATCTCACGTTGAAAGAGCGGCTGCGTCTTCTCGACAAGGGCGCGCTTGCCGCAGCGATCATCCTTTTTGCCACCGGAGTCGTTGCCATCTACAGTGCGGGGTATGGCGGGCGTGAACTGTTCGCCTACAAGCAGATTCTCTGGGGAGGAGTCGCGGCCTGCGCCTATGTGGGCACCATCTGGATAGGTCATGAGCGGGTACTGCGCTATGCCTATCCTCTTTTTTGGTTCGTGCTCCTGCTTCTCCTCGTGGTTCTTCTCGTCGGCATTGAGGCCAAGGGGGCGCAGCGCTGGATTTCCTTCGGCTTCTTCCGGCTTCAGCCGTCCGATGTGGGAAAGATCGCGCTCTCGGCGGTACTCGGAAAACATCTGTGCCGCTATCCGCCGAAGAACCTGAAGAACCTCTGTTCGGGAATAGCTCTTGCGGGCTTGCTCGGCGGACTGGTTTTCCTCCAGCCTGATCTGGGCAGTGTCGTCGTCTACGCCTTCATGACCTTTGTCGCTCTCTTTCTGGCGGGAACGCCGGGGAAATATCTCGGAGCCCTCATCGGAGGCGGAATGGCGCTCCTGCCCCTCGGCTGGACTTTTCTCAAGGAATACCAGAAAAACCGCATTCTCGTTTTTCTCGATCCCTACGTGGATCCCCTGGGGGCGGGCTACAACGTGATCCAGTCCCGCATCGCCGTTGGAGCGGGGGGGCTTTTCGGAAAGGGGTATCTCCAGGGAAGTCAGAGCAAGCTTCGTTTTCTTCCGGAACCGCATACGGATTTCATTTTCAGCGTCTTTGCCGAGGAGACGGGTTTTGTCGGAGCGGTGATCCTCCTCGCGCTCTTCGGATTTCTGCTTTGGCGCATTGCCGTTGCGGGAGCACGGTCGAAGGATCTTCGGTGCAAGGTCATGGTGGGAACTCTCGCGGCGGGAATCTGGTTCCACGTGTTTCAATGCGTTGCCATGAGCATGGGGCTCATGCCCGTGAAAGGTATTCCTTTGCCGCTCTTCAGCTACGGGGGGAGCTCTCTACTGGGGCAGGGGATCGCCCTGGGCCTGGTACAGAGTGTGTTCATCCACTCCACGCGCCCCTACGAAGAATAACGCCGGTGCCGCTTCGGATGGAACCGGTTCAGGATAGATGGTGCGAGAGATGTCGAGTAAGGAGATGTGTCCATGGTTTTTTCGGAAGAATCGGATGATTTGTGGCGGATTCTCGCCAGAGTGAGAAAACCCTCTCGATACACGGGGGGCGAATGGGGTGCCCGGATTCCCTCGGAGACCTCCGAGGAGCTGCTTCGGCTCTGTCTCGCCTTTCCCGATGTGTACGAGGTCGGAATGAGCTATGTGGGATTCCAGATCCTCTACGCTCTGGCGGAAACGCTCCCCGGTGTCGGGGTGGAGCGTTGCTATTGTCCTTGGACGGATATGGAACGGGAGCTCGCCGCCTCGGGCAGGCCGCTTTTCTCGCTGGAGGGGCGCCGCCCCCTGAAGGAGTTTCATGTTCTCGGTTTCACACTCCAGTACGAGTTGACCTACACGAATGTCCTTACCATGCTTCATCTCGGTGGCATTCCTCTGCGGAGTGTGGAGCGGGGTGAGGATGATCCTCTCGTCGTGGCCGGCGGCCCCGGAGCGCTTACGCCGGAACCCATGTCGCCTTTCATTGATGCCTTCTGCGTGGGTGACGGGGAAATACTCCTCCCGGAGATTCTCGAATGCCTCCGTGCTGTGAAGGGCGCGTCGCGAGAGGAACGTCTGCGGCAACTCGCCGCCGTCCCCGGTGTCTATGTTCCCGCTTTCGTCACCTACACGCCGGGTCCCTCCGGGTTTTTCGTCTCCGGCGGCAGCACGCCTCTCCCTGTGGAACGCCGTTTCGTCCCCGACCTCGACAAGTCCTTCGCTCCGGAGACGATGGTGGTTCCCTCCACGGAGATCGTGCATGATCGTGCGGTGGTGGAGGTCTTCCGAGGGTGCACCCGGGGGTGTCGGTTCTGTCAGGCCGGCATGGTTCACCGTCCTCTTCGGGAGCGCGCTCCCGAGTCGGTGGAACATCTCGTGGAAAAACTGCTCGATGCGTCGGGGTGCGAAGAAGTGGGGCTTATGTCTCTCGCCACCTGCGATTACTCGCATCTCTCCGCTGTCCTGGACCGGCTCGGCCCTCTTTTGAAGGGACGTCATGCCTCCCTCAGTCTGCCGAGCCTTCGGATGGACGCGTTTTCCGTAGCTCTCGCGGATTCACTGGAGCCACTGCGACGAGGTGGATTGACCTTCGCCCCCGAGGCGGGAACGGCGCGTCTTCGGGCGGTCATCAACAAGGGAATCAGCGAGGAAGACATGGAGAACACCGTGGACGAGACGTTTCGCCGGGGATGGGAGCGGGTGAAGCTCTATTTCATGATGGGGCTTCCCACCGAGACGGAGGAGGACCTGGAGGGAATTCTCTCCGTCTCGAAACGCCTCCTCGCCATCGGCAGGCGGCACACGAAGCGCGCCCAGATGGCGGTCTCCGTGGCGGGGTTCGTTCCCAAGGCGCACACGCCGTTCCAGTGGGATTCCCAGGCCACCATGGAGGAACTGCGGGAGAAGGGACGCTTTCTCAAATCAAGAACGACGGACAAACGCATCACGCTCTCCTATCACGAGCCGGAACAGACCTTTCTGGAGGGCGTGCTCGGTCGGGGGGACTCTCGGCTTGGTGATGTGGTGGAGCGGGCATGGCGGCTCGGTGCCAGGTTCGATGGATGGGGGGAGTCCTTCGATTTTGGAATCTGGCGGCGCGCCTTCGAGGAGACCGGTGTGGATCCTTTTCCCGTCGTGTTGCGGGAACGGGGGCAAAACGAGCCTTTTCCGTGGGATCACATTCGTTCCGGCGTTCGCCGGGAGTTTCTCTGGAAGGAGAGGGAGCGGAGCAGAGAAGCGTTGTTCACGCCGGATTGTCGCGGGGCATGCACAGGATGCGGGTTCGAGCGACACTGTCTCCGTGCCCGGGGTATCGCCGGGAAATCCCTGGATGGCGACTGCGTGTCGAGAAGCTCGTGTGACCATCCTCTTCCGGTGTCTTCCGGGCCGGCTCGGGAAATCCCGCAGGAAAAGGGGGGTGCGTGATGCGGTTGCGTTTTCTCTTTTCGAAGCGAGATCGCGCCGCCTTTCTTCCTCACGTGGAGCTTCCCAAAGTTTTCGCCCGGTCGCTTCGCCGTGCGGGCGTTCTCTTGTGCCATACCGAAGGGTTTTCGCCTCGACCGAAGATCAGTCTGGGGCCGGCGCTCCCCATGGGGGTACCGGCGCTCGCGGAACCCGGCGAGGTATGGGTGGAGGAATGGAACCAGGAAACCTCGGATCGGTGGAAGAACTGTCTGCCCGAGGGAGTGTCCGTTCTCGCCGTGCAGGAAGTTGCCGGTCCGGCGTTGCATACGCTGTGCGAACTCGCCGCCTATCGACTTCGTCTCCGGAACCCCGAGCGGCTTGACGATGCGGAACGCCTTCTCCAAAGCGGCGAAAGCGGTCTTGGCGCGTTGAAGGGGTGCTGTCGAAAAGCGGAGGCGCTTTTTTTCAGTGTGGAAACTCCCGAGAAGGGCGTGGGCAATCTCGTGAAAGCTCTGATCGGCGCGGAGATCGTCGCAGGGTGGGATGATCTCTTTCTTGTCCGCCTATGCGTGGGGCGGCGCGAAGGAGACTCTGTGTCCTTCGACTTCGGCGAAGAATGCGGCATATCGCTCCCCTTTCCTCTTGTGAACGTAGGAGGCGCCCCATGAACATCATTCGAAAGATCATCGCCAATACCATAGATCCCGAGGAGACGAGGGTCGCCATCGTGGAAGAGGGGCGATTGGCGGAGATGTTCGTGGAACGCATGTGGGAACGACAGCGAACCGGCGAAATCTACAAGGCCAGGGTGGACAGCGTGCTCCCGGGAATGCATTCCGCCTTTCTGAACCTCGGGGACGGAAGGAACGCGTTCCTTTACCTTGCCGACGCAAGGGGGATCACGGTGAAGCCCAACGGAGAGCTGCTGGTGCAGGTTGTCAAGTCTGCCAGAAAGGGAAAGGGAGCTCGGGTGACTCCGCGCATCTCGCTTCCCGGAAGGTATCTGGTACTCGTTCCCGGAGGGCACGAGGTCGGGGTCTCCCGGCGGATTTTCGACGAGGACGAACGGAAGCGTCTTCGCCGTGTCGCCAGGGCTCTTCGCCCGGAAGGTGTGGGCATCATCGTCCGTACCGTCGCGGAAGGCATGGATGACGAGGCGCTCCGGCGCGACCTGGAGGAGCTGCTCGTTTTCTGGCAGGAGATCGAGCACAATGCGAAGAAGCAGAGCGCTCCCTGTCTCCTGTATCGAGATCTGGGGCTGCTCGGAAGGGTTCTGCGCGACGAACTCACGGAAGAGGTGAGTGAGATCGTGGTGGACTGCGAAGAGGAAGCGGAGCGTGTCGGCTCCTACGTGGCACGTTTTTCCGGGGAGACGGTTCCGGAAGTCAACGTCTACAGGGGAGCGACACCCATCTTCGAGTTCTTCGGAATCGAACGGGAGCTCGAGGCGGCTTTGGACCGGAAGATCTGGCTTCCCTCGGGCGCCTATCTCATTGCCGAACAGACCGAGGCGCTCACGGTGATCGATGTGAACACGGGAAAATTCACGGGCAAGACGGACTTGCGCTCCACGGTGCTGGAGACGAACCTGGAAGCCGCGGAAGAGATCGCCAGGCTTCTCCGACTGCGTGCGGTAGGGGGGATCGTGGTCATCGATTTCATCGACATGGATCACGAGGAAGACCGGCAGACTCTCCTGAACAGGCTGCACGGGGTGTTCCAGCACGACCGCTACCGGGCGAAGGTCTTCGGCGTCACGCAGCTCGGCCTCGTGGAGATCACCCGGAAACGGGCACGTCCCGACCTGAGGAGTACCTTTACGAGAGGGTGTCCTTTCTGCGGAGGCAGCGGGTGGGTCCTCAAGGAGGACAGCGTCGCCATGTCCCTGAAGCGCTTTTTGCGCAAGGTGATCTGCTCCAGCAGATCCGAGGCCATGCTGGTGGAGCTGCACCCCGTGGTGGCCCGTTATGTGGCGGAGACCTACCTGGCCTCATGGGAGGAAGAGTTCGAACGCAGGTTCTTCCTCGTCGAAGCCCCCGACGCGGCCTGGGAAAAATACCGCATGGAAGCTCAGGGGTCTCTGGAGCAGGTTGAGCATAAGCTCTCCCTCCTGGAGGGGAGGGAGGTTCCTCCGATTGTACATCGCACGACTTCAGCTTAAGGGATTTAAGAGCTTCGGCGGTGTTCACGACCTTCCCATGAGTCCGGGCTTCACCGCCGTGGTGGGGCCCAACGGAAGCGGTAAGAGCAATCTCCTCGACGCACTTCGCTGGGTTCTCGGCGACATGAACCCGGGGCGCCTGCGCATTGTACGGCAGAGCGATCTTATCTTTGCGGGCAGTCTCTCCCTTCCCCGGGCGGAAGAGGCGGAGGTGGCCGTGCAGCTTCGGAGCGAGGCGCGCTCTTCCCTTTTTCGCCGAAAAGTGCAGCGGGACGGCACGAGTCTCGTGCTCATCGATGGCGCCCGTGTCCGCCTTCAGGATCTGGATGAGGTGAAGCGCGCCTGGAACCTTGAGGGCGACCGCTTCGCCTTCATCGGCCAGGGAGATGTGACGGAGGTGGTCCAGCAGCGCCCTCTCGCCCGGAGAATGCATCTGGAGGCGCTCTTCGGCATTGACGTGTACCGACGGCGGAGAGATGACGCAGTGGCGAAGCTCCAAGCGGCGGGGGCGGAGCTTGCCCGTCTGGAGACGCTCATGGCCGAGCTGGAGGCTCGACGGGGCGTTATCGCCCCGGAGGTGAGAAAAGCCCGGATCGCGTCGACGCTTCGGGCCGAACTGGACGAAGCCAGGCGCCTGCTCTACTGGATTCGCCGCGGGGAGGCGGAACGCGAGCGGGAGGAACTTCTCGCCGAAGTGCGTCACATGGAAGAGCGCCGAACGCTCGCCGAAAAATGGCTCGAACGCTGGAGGGCTCTTGAAGAACGCTTTGTCCGGGAGTCGGAGCAGCTTTCCACGGGAGAGCGCGCACTCCTGGAGGAAACGGAACGGATTGCACGGAGGCGCGACGTGCTCCGTCGCCAGGCCTTTGCTTCCGGTACCGCCTTGCGCCATGTCAAGGAGGGCCTTGTCCGTTTTTCCGAACAGGAAGCGCGGTCCGAAAAAGCGTTGGCTCTTGCCGAGGAGGAGGCGCGCCTGCGGGCTGCGGCGTTTCAGGATGCCGATGCGGCGTTCGCCCGGGCGCTCCAGGAAGCGGAGGAGGCCGATGCGGTGTGGCGCCGGCACACGGAAGCCCTCGGCGAAGAACGGCTTCTCCGCGAGGAGTTGCGGGCCGAGCTTGCCAAGGCCGATGTGGATCTTGCCGCCTCGAAGGGACGCCTCGGAGCGCTGGGAAAGTGCGTGTGGGAATTCCGGACGTCATGCCTGGAAGAAGAAGAGCGTCTTGCCCTTCTCCAGAAAGAGCGGGATGAAGAACGTCTTCAAGAGGAAGCGTGTCGTCACGAGCACGAAGAGGCAGTGCTTCGGCACAGCGATGCCTATGCCCTCTGTCAGGAGTGCGCTGGAGAGCTTCAAGTGCTCCGCCGGGAGATCGGGCGTGCGGCGTCGCGCCTGGAGGAGTACCGCGAGACAGCCCAGGGAGATCTCTACCCCAGGCCGGTACAGCATCTCGTGGCTGCGGCGAAGCTGGGGAGGCTTTCCGTTCGCCCTCTGCCGCTGGTGGAGGCCTTCTCCTGCCCGTCCGATCTCATCCGTGCCGTGGAGGCCTTTCTCGGGGGACGCCAGTTCTGGCTTCTCGTGGAAACTTTCGATGAAGCTCAGGTATGCATTGAGCAGCTCAAACGGACGGGGAACGGCCGGGCCACCTTTCTGCCTCTGGAAAGGACCCATCCCCGCTTTCCTCAGAAGGACCTTTCCCTTCCGCGGGGTGTGGTGGGGTGGGCGGTGGAGCTTCTGCAGATGGACCCTCACTGGGAATCCTGCGTTCGGCACGTTCTCGGGGACCTTCTCCTGGTGGAGCGCTACGAGGTGGGCGCATCCCTCTCCCGAAGCGGGTGCCGGGCTCCCGTGGCCACTCTTGACGGAGACGTCTTTCTTTCCTCGGGGACGGTGAGCGGCGGTCGCAGCAAAAGTGGTCCTGGTGCCATGGAGTTACGGCGTCTGATGAGCGAGGCCGAGGCGGAAGTGTCCCGCTTGGAAGCGTCGGCGAAGGAACTTGCCTGGAGCCTCCGGGAGGCCGAGGACAGGGAACGCGCCGCCTCCAAGCGCAAGCAGGAGACCGCGGAAGCGCTGGCGGCAAGAGAGAGGTTCCTGGAGGAAAAGGAGCGCCTCCTCCAGTCCGCGCTTCGGGAGCGACTTCACCGGGAAGAGGAGCTTCTCCGAACGAGAGAGTCCCTCAAAGAGGAAGGGCGACGCTATGGAGAGCTTCTGCGGTGTTTCCGGGAACTGCAGGAGCTCCTGCAAACCCTGTCCGCCCTTCCGGAGGACCGGGAATTGGAATCCCGCGTGACTGCCCTGCGCGCCACTGCTCGACTGGCGGAGGAGAAGCGTCTTGCGGCGAAGGATCTGGCGGAGCGGACCCGGCTTTCTCTCGGCGAGCTTCGGGAAGCGCTGGCCGTCCATGTGCGCGATCGTGAGGACTTGTCCCGCCAGGGGATTTCCGAGAGGGAAAAACTTGCGCTTCTCGGAAAGGAGTTCCGGGAGTTGCGGCTTCAGGAGGAAGATCTGGCCCGGCGTCTGGAACGGGAGCGTCTTTCCCTGAATGCACTCCACCGGAGACGCGACCGAGCGAGGCGCGGCACCCGGAGCGGAGAGGAGCGCCTGGCGGCGGATCGTGAGCGGGAAATGCGGACACGACGGCGCGTCGAAGATTTGCAACGCGAGGTGGATGATGCCGTTGCGCTCTGGGAGGAACAGTTTCCCTATCCGGGAGAGGCCTTCCATGCTTCGTCGCAAGACGCGGGTGGCCTTTCTCCCCGAGAGCGCACCGAGGAACTGCGGAGGACGATCCGGGAGCGGGAGAGAAGCCTCAAGGCTCTGGGGGAAGTTGATCTCGGTACCTTGTCCGAGGATCGTTCCCTGGAGGAACGTCTCGCTTTTCTGAAGGAGCAGGTGGGGGACGTGCGCTCCGGCATGGAGGAACTGCGGCGCTTCCTCGAAGAGACCGACCGCCATGCGGGTGCTCTTTTCTCCAAGGCCCTGGAGGGGATCGATCAGCGGTTCGACGCGCTCTTTCAGCGTCTCTTCGGCGGTGGCGAGGCGCGCCTCTCCCTCGCGGAGGGGAGTGAACTCTGGGAGGCCGGCGTGGAGGTCATCGCCCGTCCGCCGGGGAAAAAACCGCAACATCTCGGTCAGCTTTCCGGTGGCGAACAGTCTCTCACCGCCATTTCCCTTCTCTTTGCCGCCATGGAGATCGCCGGAGTGCCTCTCGCCGTGCTCGACGAGGTGGATGCGGCCCTGGACGAGGTCAATCTCAGGCGCTTTGCGGTGCTGGCCAAGGAATATTCCCGCGCCATCCAGATACTGGCCATGACGCATCGGCGTTACACCATGGAACAGGCGGACCTGCTCTATGGAGTGACCATGTCCGAGCCGGGACTTTCTCAGGTAGTGGGAGTCCGGCTGGAGGAGTGGTCCTGATGGAGTTTACGAGGGACGATCTTCTCTGGGGAGAACTCTCCCTTCTCCAGCCCAGAACAGGTCCGAGGGTTACGGTGGACACCGTCCTCCTCGCTGCCTTTACCCGGGTGAAAGCTCGCGAACGGGTCCTGGAACTGGGCAGTGCCTCCGGCGCGGTGTCACTGCTGCTTGGGTGGCGTTTTCCCGAGGCGGAGGAGATTCTCGGCTTGGAGATCCAGGAGGACCTTGTGTCTCTCGCCGCCCGCAACGCCGCGGAGAACGGTCTCGCTGACCGTGTCCGTTTTCTTCCAGGGGATCTGCGGAGAATGAAAGAACTGCTTCCTCCCGAGAGCCGTTCCGTCGTGGTGGCCAACCCCCCTTACGACGAGGAGGGAACGGGCCGTCCGAGCCCGGTCCGCTCCGAGGCCGTGGCCCGGCACGGGCTCTGTTGCACGCTGGAGGATGTCGTCTCCGGAGCGCGATGGGTCCTCCCCACAGGGGGACGTTTCTACGTGGTCATCCGTGCTCGCCGGGGAGCGGAACTGCTTGGAAGGCTTCGGGAGAACGGGCTCGAACCGAAGCGCATCCGTTCCGTTCACCCGAGGCCGGAAAAGAACGCCTTTCTTCTGCTCGTGCAGAGTACCAAAGGGGCCGGGGCGGGACTCGTCGTCGAGCCGCCCCTTTTCGTGGCGGACGAGAAGGGGGCGACATCGGCGGAATGCCTGCGGGCCTACTCGAAGGAGGGATTGTCCTGCCCCTGATCGTTGTTCCAACCCCCATCGGAAACCTGGAGGACATCACGCTTCGGGCGCTTCGGGCGCTTCGGGAGTGTGATCTCGTCGCCTGCGAGGACACGAGACGGACCCTCATTCTGCTGCGGCGGTACGCCATCAGGAAGCCCATGCTTTCCTGCCATGAGCACAACGAGCGGGCCCGCACGGAAAAAGTACTCGCCCTCCTTGAAGAGGGGAAAACGGTGACCCTCGTCTCCGATGCGGGGACGCCGGGAATTTCCGATCCGGGAACGATCCTTCTCGCCGAGGCCCTGTCCCGCGGGTTCGACGTGGATGTTCTCCCGGGGGCCACGGCACTGATTCCTGCCCTCCTGTTGTCAGGGCTGTC
>NZ_JARKPW010000161.1:0-7160 GCF_029975095.1 Aminiphilus sp. | reverse complement strand
TTTTGCAGTCCAGAACGCCTGCACCGGTGCGAACGCGGAGCTCCTTCACCTGTTCCATGTCAAGAGCCATATTGCCTAGGCCTCCTTCCAACCTTTTCGTTCCTCGATACCCTCCACGGCCAGCTTCTCTCCGACTTCGCCGTATGCGTCGTGAAGCTTCTCCCGGACCTCGATGATGTCGTTCTCTCCGAGGGGACGTCCGTCCTCGTCGAACGCGCCCGCTTCTCCATCGACGCCCTGGCGTCCCTCGATGACGGCGTTGGCGATGACACCCACCATGAGCTTGATGGCCCGGATGGCGTCGTCGTTACCGGGGATGGGAAAGTCGATGAGTTCGGGATCGCAGTTCGTATCGACGATGGAGATGACTGGAATGCCGAGCTTCCGCGCTTCCAGGACGGCGATGTTCTCCCTCCGGGGGTCGACGACGAACAGTGCCTCGGGAAGATCCTTCATGTCCTTGATGCCCATGAGATACTTCTCCAGCTTCGCCTTTTCCTTGCGAAGGACGATGGCTTCCTTCTTGGGGTAGGTGTCGAGGATGCCGTCACTCTCGAGTTTCATGAGTTCCTGCATGCGGTTGACCCGCCGGCGGATGGTCTGGAAGTTCGTGAGAAGCCCTCCGAGCCAGCGCTGGTTGATATAGTACCCGCCGCAACGGGCAGACTCGTCCCGGATGGTATCCTGGGCCTGCCGCTTCGTGCCGACGAAGAGGACGCTCCCGCCGTTCTTCGAGACTTCCCGAAGAAAGTCGTAGGCCTGTTCGAGCCCCTTCACAGTCTTCTGCAGGTCGATGATGTAGACGCCGTTTCGTTCCGTGAAGATGTACGGCTTCATCTTCGGGTTCCACCTTCTCGTCTGGTGCCCGAAATGCACACCGCATTCGAGAAGCTGTTTCATTGAGACGATTGCCACGCGAATTCCTCCTCCTATGGATGGTTTTCGATCCCTCTGCCCAGGTCATCCTCCCGTGAAACCCGATTTCACCAACCGGGCACCATCACAGTTGTCCCTGAACATGTGTGATCAGAGCCGAGGGGAGTATAGCATACCTCTTTGTTGACCCGCAAGCTTCCCTGCGCGTACAATAGTTTAGTTGTCCGTAGGGATCACGCGAAGGCAAGGATGTGCACTCTCATGCAAGGAGGCAAATCCCCATGGCCAAGAAATCGTTGATCGACCAGCTCGACACCCTTCCACCGCAACGGAAAGCCATGCTGAACCGCCTGAAGCGCGTGGAAGGCCAGCTTCGCGGCATCCAGCGCATGATCATCGAGGAGCAGCCGTGCCACACCATCCTCATCCAGCTCTCCGCCGCACGGAAAGCCATGCAGCAGGCATGCATCGAGATCCTGAAGAATTACGTGATCGGCTGCGTCGAAACCCGAGGAGCGCCGGACATGGCGGAACTCGAAAGACTCATCGGCGCCCTCATCGACCTTGCTCCTCCGAAGGGCGACGGCGACTCCTGCAGTTCCTAAGCTTCCATCCTCCCGCCCTCGCAGCGGGGACCGAAAAACGGACAGACACGTCCACCGGGCACAAGGAAAACAACACCCCCTGTGAAACGGCTCCACTGCTTCCGGGGGGTGCTTTCCCTCTCCGCCCGGCTTGTTTCGCCTCTTCCTGAAATTTTCGGCATTCGGCGCATGTCTCGCCCTCGAAAACAGATCTCCGCCGCTTCGGACGCTTAGGGTGTTTCGTCTTCCCGGACGGAAGAGAACGCGCCGTTCAGCAACAGGGACACCAGATCTCCTTCCCCGATCCGATCTCCCGAACAAGCGTCGATCACGCTGCGCTCCTCGTCCTGAAACCAGATCCTCCAGACAAGCCGGACGTCTTCTTCCCTGACGTGCACGGAGGAGACCCTGGAAAAACGAAAGAACCCACCGGACCTGCCGCGCTCCGCCTCCATCCGCTGCGCGCATTCCTCCGCCTCCCGGACGGACAGGCGCGGAGGCAGCCATTCCGCTCGAAGGCGGCGTTCCTCCAGGGAAGGTGCACCATCCAGGAACGTGGCAACGGCGGACAGACCGTCCACGAGGACGACGCCCCGCACATAGGAGGGTCGGATCAACATGCCTCTGGTGAAGATTTCCACGGGGACTACATAGAGGGGAAGAGCGAAGACACGGGCGGACGCAGGAGGAGAAACGCGAAGAGAAAGGCAGGACACGGTCGCTTCACGGAGGCGATCTCCACCCGACACGGCCACCACTCCTTCATGACACATCGACCCCCTGAGGAGGCTCCAGCACCCCCGTGGCACCCGAAGAATTCCGCTTACCGTTGCTTCCTTCCGGACCTGGCGGGGTTCACGGGTCTTCGCCGCACGGGACTGAAACCCCCTCCGGGGGCCGAAATCAGACAAACAATGGCGGAGAGGGCGGGATTTGAACCCGCGAGGCACTTTTGTGAGCGCCTACTCGCTCTCCAGGCGAGCGCCTTCGACCACTCAGCCACCTCTCCGCACAAAACGGCTCGACGGATATTTCTTTGTTGAAACTGCGCGCAACCAGGGAGTTGATGGCGGAGAGAGTGGGATTTGAACCCACGAGACGGCTCAGCACCGCCTAGACGATTTCGAGTCGCCCGCCTTCGACCACTCGGCCACCTCTCCGGAGTCCGACTTCCGCAGTTCCCGAAGCTGTTCCTTCACCGTCGAACGAAGGGCATTATACACAAGTCCGGAGTCCCCTTCAAGCCCCGCCTGCCGAAATGCGGCAAATCGCCTCCACACGAGAAGAGCGAACCGATCTTTCAGCACCCGCGCCGGGAACGAAAAAACCGGGAGAGGAGGGCCGCGCACTCCTCTTTCAGAACACCCTTCCGCACCCGACACTTCCAGGGAAACCGCATGTCCCGGGAGAAATCGTAAAGAGATCCCACGGCCCCCGCCCGAGGATCGTCCGCGCCGAAGACCAGTTCCTCCACTCGTGCCTGCAGGAGCGCTCCGGCGCACATGGGGCAGGGCTCCAGCGTGACGTAGAGAGTACATCCGTCCAGGCGCCACGTGCCGAGAACCGACGAGGCCCGCCGGAGCGCCACCAACTCCGCGTGTCCGAGGGCATCGGACTCGGCCACGCGACAATTCCGTCCCTCCGCGACGACATCTCCGCCCCGGACGATCACGGCACCCACCGGAACATCCCCCTGGACGAAGGCCCGACGGGCCTCCTCCAGGGCAAGGGCCATAAAGCGCTCGTCGTCGCACCGCTGCCGCAGAAGCCGCTCGCCGGAAGCGGGCAGGCGCGTGCTCCCCTTCCGTGCACCGGAATCGCTCGCCACGCCGTCACACGTTGGCGATGTTCCGCCCGGAGAAGATTTCGTACATCTCCTTCTTCAGCGCCTGCTTGATGCGCTTCTTCTCCCGGGGAAGCAGGTCTTTCTTCCCCGTTCCAAAGAGATAGTTGTCGAGATCGAACTCTTTGAGGATCATCTTTGTGTGGAAGAAATTCTCCTGATACACGTTGATGTCGATCATCTGGTACAGGTCGCGGGTATCGCTGGCGATGTAGTTCTGGATGGAATTTATCTTGTGGTCGATGAAGAGCTTTTCTCCGTCAAGCGCTCTGGTGAACCCCCGAACCCGATAGTCCAGAACAGCAATGTCCGGGCCGAAGGAACCGATGAGAAAATTGAGCGCCTTCAGCGGAGAGATTCGCCCGCAGGTGGAAACGTCGATGTCCGCCCGGAATGTGCTGATTCCCTGATAGGGGTGGCTCTCGGGGTAGGTGTGCACGGTGATGTGGCTCTTGTCCAGGTGAGCCACCACCGCGTCGGGAAGCGGTCCGGCGACCTCCCCCTCCTCGTCGTGGACTCCCTCCGCGCCTGGGGCCTCCACTTTTTCCTCGGAGATGAGCATGGTCACGCTCGCGCCCTGGGGGTCGTAATCCTGGCTGGCGATGTTGAGGATGTTCGCGCCGATGATGTTGGCCACTTCCGTGAGGATATCGGTAAGACGCTGCGCGTTGTACTCTTCGTCGATGTAGGCGATATAGTCTCTTCGATGCTGGGGGGTCTTGGCGTAACAGATGTCATAGAAGTTGAAGCTCAGGGTCTTCGTGAGATTGTTGAACCCGAAGAGCTTCATTTTTTTTACCTTCTTGACGGGTTTGATTTCCAACTTTCTACCTCCCTTTCGGACACGAAAATAAAGAAGGGGAAGAACGCTTCCTCTCCGTGGAGATATTGTACATGTTCCGGAATTCTTCGCAAGGAGGTCCCCCGAAGACGCCCGGACGACGCCGTGTGCGACATTGCCCGGTGCACGATACCGGTGAAAACGGTAGAATACGAAGGCAACGCAGCGGCCCGGACATCGCACACCGGACACGGCACCGCGAAAATTCCGGAGACAAGGCACACGAGATGGCGGCATATCGCGGGAAACGGCCTGAGCCCGTCGCCATTCGGTTCCGACATTCCCTCCGATGCCGACGCGGAGACAGTGCAAGACGGCTCCACAGTGCCGGAGAAAAACTCTTTCGTAGGGGGATCCTTTCATGCGGGAACGATACGGACGATGGATTGCGGCGCTGCTCGCCCTTGTGCTCTGGAGCGCTCCCGGTATGGCCCGGGCGGACATGCATCTCCGCAACCTCAAGGACTACGTAGATTTCTTCTCCGGGACAGGAGTGATCACCGTAGGCACCATGCCCGAGACCTACTCCAGGCTCGTGGAGGACTCGGCCATGGTCGAGGACCTCCGATACGCCTATCTCCTCGCCGACACGAACTACGACGCCTACGTGGATCCGCGATACCAGTGGTTCCTCATCAAGGGGTACACCCCTTTCACCATCGGCATCGAGGACGGCCGGGGATGGACCACCTTCTTCACGGACCACATGCTCGGAGCGATCCGCATCTACGACAGGACACTCCAGCGCTTCGTGCGCTTCCGCACCTTCGCGAGCAGCCGGGGCATCTCGGACATCCGCATGATCTGCGACATCGAGGACGGAGGTCCCTACGACCTGGACGGCCGCAAGGGAAACGGCATCGTGGAGGTGGCGGTGGTCATCGGAGCGGGCATTACCGAGGACTACGATTTCACAAAGTCCCTCTTCGGCGGCGGATGTACCGCCTGGAGCGAAACGACGGGCAGAGGCATGCACCTTCCGCTTTTCCTTCTGCTCTCCGGGCTGCCGCTCCTGGCAGCAGTCCGAACCTTCCGGCGGAAGAAGAAGACGCACTGAGGCAACCTGCGGGAACACCACGCGACACATGCAGCAACAGGAAAGAAACAGCACGGAACTGCCCGGAAACAAGGGAGGAGGCGCGTCTTGAAGACCGCACTCCGGAAACCCAACGCAGGTGAAAACAGGTGGAGCGCATGAAAGCGCTCCACCTGCGTTTTCGGAAAAACACGCCCTAGAGGGGAAAGACCGCGTCAGAAAAACCTTCGGGGAGACTCAGCCCTCCTGTTGCGATCCTTGTTGTGCCGCCCTGCGCCGAAGACGCTCCACGCGCTTGCGGAGTTCCATCCGCTGCCTCTCCCAAAGCGGCCCCGGAAGAAAGGCTCGCTGACCGAGAAAAAGTCGCAGCGCCTCTTCCGCGAAGACGAGTGCCTTGTCCATGTCCCGGAGCCGATGTTCCCAGATCTTCGACAGCTCGACGAGCGGCACCAGGGAAAAACCGCCCCCCGACAGGGATGCCCTCCAGAATTCCTCCGCAACGGGCCACTCCTTGCGGCGCGCCGCC
This sequence comes from Aminiphilus sp., assembly GCF_029975095.1. NCBI lineage: Bacteria > Thermotogati > Synergistota > Synergistia > Synergistales > Aminiphilaceae > Aminiphilus > Aminiphilus sp. The sequence goes on along the minus strand of NZ_JARKPW010000161.1, from coordinate 1,454 downwards.
GCCTGGGCAAGACAGCGAAACGCCTCGCTCCGCTGCGTCGGGTCCTCTCCTGCCTTCCGCCAGAAGCGCGACGCCTTTTCCGTCTCTCCCGCCCGGGCCCAGAGCCTGCCCGCGCGCAGACAGTCCCTCGCCTCCGTTCCGCCTTCGGAGGCGAGGCGTCCCAACAGGGACTGGAGCGCCGCAAGGGAAAGGATGTCCCAGCGGTTGTGCAGAAACACGCCGTCGAGCATCGCCGCATTTCCACTGCGGAGATAGGCCCCGTAGAGTTCCGGAACGAGAGCCCCCGGCACGTCCTCCTCTCCCCGGACAAACCGGAGAACGTGTTTCTCCACCTCGACGAGGCGGAAGGACTCCAGGTCACCCTTCCAGACGCCCCGGGAGAGACGCAGGAGATCGAGATGGGGCAGCTCTTCGAGAAACGAGGTACGCCGTGCGAGGGCACAGCGCGTCTGCAGCAGGGGCACGTCATAGGCGCGGCCGTTGTAGGAGACGAGGGATGTTCCCTCTGCAAGCAGCTCCTCAAGCATCTCCAGCCAGTCCGATTCGAAGGCCGGAGACGCGAGGAAGAGCTGACGCACCACAAAATCATGCTCTTCGAGGCGTCCCACTCCCGCGAGGAACGCGTACGTTCCAGTTCCGCCCGCGAGCCCGGTGGTCTCCAGGTCGAAAAAGACCGGAGCACGTCCCCCGCCCCAGCAGGAAAGGGCAACGCCGCTCTCCCCGAGCCCCCTCAGGGAAACCGTTCCATGGGGCTCTTCAAGGGAGTGACGGAATTCCACCAGATAGACACCGCGGCGGAGCCATTTTCCCTCGGGCAGTCCCCGCACCCCGAGGGGCTCGACCGCAGTCCCCTTCTCCCGGCAATGCGCGGAAACAGCGTCGGGCGTCTCGTGCTGTCCCCGCTCCGTCCCTGGCTCTCCGTGTTCCCGGTCCTGCCTTTGCTCCCTCTTCCGTTCCGGAGCGGGACCAAAAAACCGCTCCAGGCGGTTTCGAAGGTCGCTCATGCGGAGGCACGCCCCAGCATTCCCAGAAGCTCCCGCACCGACGCCTTCACATTTCCCGATTCTCCGGAAAAGAGGCCGATGCATCCGGGACATCCCCTCTCGCAGGGGCATCCCGCGAGAGCCTCCTTCGCGGCACGGATCAGATGTCCCCGCATGGCAAAGGCCGTCTCGGCGAGGCCGACACCCCCGGGAACGTTATCCACCAGGTAGATCGCTCCCCGTTCCCAGTGGGGGTCCCGCACGTGGCTGTGCACGGAGATGTCCGTGCGGTCGCACATGAGAAAGAGCGGCGCCGTGCTCCGCAAGAGATGGGCCGTTCCCGCCAGGACACTGCTGCGGAGATCGTCGCTCCATCCGGAGGGCAGCACCTCCTCCCCGAAAAGAAGACACATGCCTGTGGTGTGCATCTGCTCCTCCCCCAGGTGCACGTATCCGTAGCCCACATTCTCG
>NZ_JARKPW010000145.1:0-15965 GCF_029975095.1 Aminiphilus sp. | reverse complement strand
AGAATGGAGTCCACCGCGACGCCCGCCTTGCCCACGTCCCCCACGACTCTGGGGTGGTCCGAGTCGTAGCCCCGGTGCGTGGCCAGGTCGAAGGCGATGGAGAGCCCCTTCTGCCCCGCCGCGAGATTGCGGCGATAGAAGGCGTTGCTCTCCTCCGCGGTGGAAAATCCCGCGTACTGGCGGACTGTCCAGGGACGCGTGACGTACATGGTGGGATAGGGTCCGCGCAGAAAGGGCGGCAACCCCGCTCCGTAGCCGAGATGGGACATGCCCCGGAGATCCTCCGCTGTGTAGAGGGGCTTCACGTCGATCTGTTCCATGGTGCGGAGGGCGAGGGATTCCAGGGATTCCCCCGACGCCTTTTCGACCTCGGCCTTCCACGCCTCGAAGCCGGCGGATTGCTCCGGCCCGTCCTTGCGGAAGGGAATGCTGCAGAAATCGGGCTTCGCGTACATCAGCAGATCCCCCTTGCTCTCAGGAGCGCGTCGAGAACGGCGTAACAGTTCGCCCTGAGATGGATGAACTCGTCCACTCCGGCCCGGACGTAGTCCTCTTTGTGCTCCGGTGCGGGAGCTCCCGCCAAAAGCACCGCCATGTCCGGCCGGGCGGCCTTGATGCCCGCCGCCAGAGGCGGCACCAGCTCCGGATACGTCTCGTCGGTGGAACAGAGCACCGCCACGTCCGCCTCGGACGCCGCCGCGGCCTGCACGGCCTCCTCCACCGTGGCGAACCCGTCGTTGCGAAGCACCTGAAAACCCGCCACCTCCATGAAGGCGGCACTGAAATCGGCCCTGGCCTTGTGCTGCGCGAGAGGACCCATGTTCGCCAGAAACACCCGGAACGTCCTGCCGGTGCGCGCCGCGGCCTCCTCGGTGCGCCGCCGCAGGGCCTCGTACTTCTCGGTCCACCGGTGGGGACGGAGAGGCGAGACCACGACATCCCCGGAAAAGCCGTCGTCCAGCACCTCCCGCACCTCGCTCAGCGAGGCTCCCGCGAGAAACGCCTCGACGAGGGCATCCAGAAACGCGCCGGGAGGCCCGCTCACCTGGTCGAGAAGCACCCCCAGACGCTCCCGGCGGAACAGGTCGTCCATCAGCTCCCGATAGGTCGCAACGGCCCTCCGCCGGCTTTCCCGCACCGCCGCCCGGTCCGTCTCGGGAAGAGGAAGCGGCGTCTCCGAGAGATTGGCGTACATGTTCACCCCCACGGCCCGGTCCGTCCGGAAGTCCAGATTCTTCAGGCGCTCCGCGAAAACGTCCCCGATCTCCCGCTGCACCAGGCCGGACTGGAGTGCCTGCACCATGCCGCCCTCGGCCTCGATGCGCTGCAGGAAATCCCAGGCCCGCTCCGCGAGCTGCTGCGTCAGCGCCTCCACATACCAGGAGCCACCCGCGGGGTCCAGGGGCTGCAACAGGTGAAACTCGTCCCGGAGAAGGAGCTGCATGTTCCGGGCAATGCGGCGGGACAGCCCCTCGGGAGGGCGGACCGCCTCGTCGAACCACCCCACGTGCATGCCCTTCACTCCTCCCACCACCGCCGAGAAGGCCTGGGTGGAAGCGCGCAGCACGTTCACGTAGGGATCGTAGATCGTTGTGGTGAAGCGGGAGGTGCTCGCGAAGAGGTCGATCCGACAGGCGTCCCCGCTTCCTCCGAAAGCCTGGACGATCTGCGCCCAGAGCATCCGGGCGGCCCGCAGTTTGGCGATCTCCATGAAAAAGTTCGCTCCCTGGGAGAAGCAGAAACGCATCTGCGCCGCCGCGGTGTTCACGCCAAAGCCGCGACGCAGGAAGGCGCGCACGTAGGCGATGCCCGTCGCCATGGCGCAGCCCAGTTCCTGGACGGCACTTCCGCCGCCCTCGTGGTACACGTCGCCGCGAACCATGACGGTTCGCAGGCGGGGCATGCGCATTTTCGCCCACTGGGTCACCAGCCCCATCTCGTCGTAGAGCGCGTCGAGGGGGCAGGAAAGGGTTCCGTCCAGCGCCAGCGCACCCAACGGATCCGCTCCGATGCATCCGGAGATCCCCTCCAGCAGGGCCGCCTCGCCCCGGGCGCGAAGCCGTGCGGCGAAGAGCGCCAGAATCGGCGCCGCCGACTCGCCGCCGTAGAGATGCACCTCCCGGCCGCGCAGCTCCACGCCGTCCAGCAGCGCGTCCATATCGCGCAGCGTGGCGAGGGAGACGCCCCCCTCGTCCTCGAAGGGACACCCCTCGTCCGGCACGTCCAGGCAGCGGAGGGTCGCCCCGTCAAGGGCGATGTGGACCGCCGTGGCACCCGAGGCCAGCTCCTCCCGGAGAAGTGCGTTGGTCCGTTCCGGAAGAGCGTCGCCGCACTTCTGGGCGATGGCCCATCCGCCCCGGACGTAGCCCAGGGGATCCGTGCCGCGCAGATAATCCGCCGCGCCGGGGAACGTCTCCGCCTGCCCGGAGAGCGGCGCGTTCTCCTCCGTATAGAGAGGCTGGAGGGAAATGCCTTCGTAGGTCCGCGTGACGAGACGTTTTTCGAAGGGAGCACCCTTGAGGGCCGCCTCCGCTTCCTTCCGCCACTCCTCGTAGGAGACGGAGGGAAATTCCTCGAAGGAAACGGGAGGGCTCGTTTCAGTTCGCACCTGCTCTTCTCTGTCCATACACAACATCCTTCCTGAGCGACTCGTCTTCAGAGATCTCCGGAGCCGACGCCCGGGCGGACGAAAAAAGGCCGCCCTTTCGCGGCGGCCCTGCATAACAACATCTTAGAGGGAGTCCTCCCTCTTCTTCCAACGGCGTCCGCCCGCGCAGACCTGAGTTGTACCCGCAGACCGGTCTCCTGACTCCCGTTCATCCTACTTCCGCGTCTTCCCGAAGTCGCCTTCAGTGACCTGTGCGGGTTCGTCCCGGTTACAGTGGCGAGGCCGTTCCGGATTTTCACCGGATTCCCGTGCATCTGCAAGCTTTTGTTTCACTTGTCCGGAACATCCTACGCTTTTTCAGGGAATCGTGTCAAGGCACGACGCATTTTTGTGCGGCCGGACAGGAAGCGTGTCACCCCTGAGCGGGACGATGAACATGTCACCCATGACGAACAGGGGCGACGTCTTCATGAAGACGAAGGAAGCGCGGCGGTTACTGGTGATCGGACAGGCATCCGCCGGAAAGACCACGGTTCGGGAGGCTGACGAAAGGCACCCCCGCACAGAAAACTTCCGGGAAACATTCCTTCGCTGCTGTCGCCGCTGCGCGTACGGCATCGCCCGTGGCATTTCCGCACGAGCCTGCGGATTCGGGCACCGCTCCACCGGGTCGGACGGCAGGCGAAAAAGAGAGTCTTTGGAACGATCCGCCAGACCTCTTGAATTGAGCAGAAAAATTGCACTAGTCTTTGACTTGACACGCCATAGCAACATTGCCACAATAACCGCACGCTGCCGTATCGGCATACAATCAAACGACGTCAGGTGCTCGGGAAGTCCGGTGAAAGACCGGCGCGGACCCGCCACTGTAACCCCGACGAAACCGCGAAGCCACTGGTTCCGGCCATTTCGGAACCGGGAAGGCGCGGATGGAGGATGAAGGGGAGCCAGGAGACCGGCCTGACGACGAGAAGAGCGGCATTCCGCGGAGATCGGATGCCCGCTTGGGGACGCGCATCTTCCCGTCGACGCGGGCACCGAGAGAGTCGAATGCCACAGGAAGGAACGCAGCGTCGTGCCCAGGGGGCCTCATCCGCGAGGCCCTTTTTTCGTACCCATCGATCAGGCTGTTAAAAACCGAACATTCTAAAATACAATGTTTTTGTATGTTTAGATCAAAAAATTATAGACAATTTTTGCCCCCGGGACATGCACCGTGAAACAGGGGGATGTTCCGGGAAAACCCCGGAAACGCGAAGTAAAACGGCTGTGGTGCCACAGCCGGGTAAGACGCGGGAGAAAGCACACTGCGGCGCGGAGCGGAAGCACGGAAAGGGGGTGGCGACGGAAATACGGTGTGCGTTGGAACAGAATGAACGAAGGCGGCGAAGAAAGATGTTCCGGCGGGCGGGGGAACACGAGGCAGAGCCGGAAGAGCCGGAACGAAACGGTGCGACCGGAGGCGGAGCGCCAGAGACGCTCCCGCGTCGGCCCGGCCCCTTCGCCGGAGAAACGGAAGGACCGGAGAGCATCGGGCTCTCCGAAAGCGGAGATGCAGCAAAAACGAGATGCATACGAAGGGTGGGAAACGACATGGGTTTTTCCGTGGCACAGAAGATTCTCCAGACCCATCTGGTCGAGCTGGAACAGCCCGACGCGAAAACCGGAAGCCGCGTGGGCATCCGCATCGATCAGACCCTGACCCAGGACGCGACGGGCACCATGGCCTGCCTCCAGTTCGAGGCCATCGGCGTGGAGAAGGTCCGGACGGAGCTCTCCGTGAGCTACGTGGACCACAACATGATTCAGGAGGATTTCCGCAATCCCGACGATCACCGCTATCTCCAGGACGTGGCGGCCAGATACGGCATGCTCTTCTCCCCCGCGGGAAACGGCATCTGCCACCAGGTGCACCTGGAGCGCTTCGCCAGGCCCGGAAAAACGCTTCTGGGCAGTGACTCCCACACACCCACCGCCGGAGGCGTGGGCATGCTCGCCATCGGCGCGGGCGGCATGGACGTGGCCCTCGCCATGGCGGGAGAACCGTTCTACACGCCGCTGCCGAAGATCACCCTGGTGCGCCTCTCGGGAGAACTCGCCCCCTTCGTCTCCGCCAAGGACGTTGTCCTGGAGGTACTCCGCCGCCTCACCGTCAAGGGAGGCGTGGGGCGCATTCTGGAGTACGGCGGCCCCGGCGTGGCGGGGCTTTCGGTCCCCGACCGGGCCACCATCACGAACATGGGGGCCGAGACGGGGGCGACCTCGTCCCTCTTCCCCAGCGATGACGTGACCCGGGCATGGCTCCGCGCCCAGGGGCGCGAGCACCAGTGGGTGGGGATCACCGCCGACGCGGACGCCGTCTACGACGAGGTGCTCGACATCGACCTCTCCACCCTGGAGCCGCTGGTGGCCCAGCCCTTCCAGCCCGACCGGGTGGTGCCGGTGCGGGAACTCGCAGGGCTTCCCGTGGATCAGATCATGTTCGGCTCCTGCACGAATTCCTCCCTCCGGGACATCGCCGCCGTGGCTCATCTGCTGAAAGGACGGGCCGTCACACCTTCGGTGAGCGCGGGTATCTCCCCCGGCAGCATTCAGGTGATTCTCGAGGCGGAGCGTCGGGGACATCTGGGCGCTCTGGTGGCCGCGGGAGTGCGCATTCTCGAATCGAGCTGCGGCGCCTGCATCGGCATGGGTTTCGCACCGCCCACGGAGGGCGTGTCCCTCCGGACGATCAACCGAAACTTCCTCGGCCGCTGCGGCCACAAGACGGGCCAGGTCTATCTGGTGAGCCCCGAGGTAGCCGCCGCGTCGGCCCTGACGGGAAGGCTGACGGACCCCCGGGAACTCGCGGCGAAGCTGGGGCTCCCTCCCTTCCGGTTCGAACTGCCGGAACAGCTCGTCCTGAACGACAGCCGCTTCGTCGCCCCCAGCGCGGAGCCGGAAAAGGTGACCATCCGCCGGGGCCCCAACATCGCCCCTCTCCCCGCCATGACGCCCCTGCCGGAGATTCTGGAGGGAGAAGTGCTCCTCAAGGTGGGGGACGACATCACCACGGACCACATCATGCCCGCCGGGGCGAAGGTGCTTCCGCTCCGCTCCAACATCCCCGCCATCTCCAGGCACGTCTTCGAAGTGGTGGATACCACCTTCCCCGACCGGGCGCTCGCCTCGGGAGGCGGTTTCGTCACGGGAGGCGCCAACTACGGTCAGGGGTCGAGCCGGGAGCACGCGGCTCTGGCGCCGCGCTACCTGGGCGTGAAGGCCGTGCTGGTGAAGAGTTTCGCCCGCATCCACCTGGCGAACCTGGTCAACTTCGGCATTCTGCCCCTGGTCTTCGTGGATCCCTCGGACTACGACGCACTGGACCAGGGGGACCGCCTCTCCCTGCACACCACCGCGGTGCGGGCCGGGGAGAGCTTTGCCGTGCGCAACGAGACGAAGGGAAAGGATATGCGCTGCACCACCCCCGTGGCCGAGGAAGATCTGGAGATCATCCGGGCTGGAGGCAAGCTCAACGCGGTGCGCCTCGCCCGGGGTGCCTAGAGTCCGCGACGCACGCGGAACGAGGCTTCCGCTCCGGGAGCGTTCTTCCGGCGACGCGGGCATTTCCGGTACGAAAACGGCCTTCCGCCGTTTGCGTAGAACACGCGACAAGAGCGCATCACCGACACTCCCCGCTGCCCCGGGGACGTACACCAGAGCAAGAGCACAAGGAGGAGAGAGCAACCATGGGAAGATTTGCGGATCTGGAACTGAAGCACTACGCAGAACCCGAGCGAGGTGACCGCATCGACTTTCGCGACGGCGCGCTCTGCGTGCCCGACGAGCCGGTCGTTCCCTACATCGAGGGGGACGGCGTGGGCGTGGACATCACCCCCGCAATGAAGAGCGTTCTCGACGCGGCGGTGACGAAAGCCTACGGCGGCAAACGCCGCCTCGCCTGGTGGGAGATCTTCGCCGGCGAAAAGGCCATGAACCTCTACGGCACGGCCATTCCCGACGATTCCTTCGCGGCGCTCCGCTACTTCCGCCTCGGCATCAAGGGTCCCCTCACCACGCCCGTGGGCGGCGGCTTCCGGAGCCTCAACGTGGCCTTCCGCCAGGTACTCGATCTGTACGCCTGCGTTCGCCCCGTGCGCTGATTCGACGGCGTTCCCGCGCCGCTCAAGCGCCCCCAGGACGTGGACATGATCATCTTCCGGGAGAACACGGAGGACCTCTACGCGGGCATCGAGTGGGAAGAGGGAACGCCGGACTGCCTCAAGGTGATCCGCTTCCTCAAGGAGGAGATGGGGGCAACGGGATTCCGCAACGACTCGGGCATCGGCATCAAGCCCATCTCCGTCACGGGAACGAGGCGGCTGGTGCGCATGGCGATCCGCTACGCCATCGACCACAACCTTCCTTCGGTGACGCTGGTCCACAAGGGGAACATCATGAAGTTCACCGAAGGCGCCTTCCGCAAGTGGGGGTACGAGGTGGCCGCCCAGGAGTTCGGCGACCGGTGCGTCACGGAGGAGCAGGTGGAGAAGGACTTCGGCGGCAAGGTCCCCGCGGGAAAGATCGTCGTCAAGGACCGCATCGCCGACGCCATGTTCCAGCAGATCCTCCTGCGCCCCGGCGAGTACAGCGTGCTCGCCATGGCGAACCTCAACGGAGACTACATCTCCGACGCCCTCGCCGCGGCGGTGGGCGGTCTGGGACTGGCTCCCGGAGCGAACATGAACGACGAGATCGCCTTCTTCGAAGCCACCCACGGCACGGCCCCCAAGTACGCCGGGCAGGACAAGATCAATCCGGGCTCCCTCATCCTTTCGGCGGTGCTCATGCTGGAGCACCTGGGGTGGCAGGAGGCGGCGGATCTGGTGGTGACGGGACTCGAGCGGAGCATCAGCCGGGGCGTCGTCACCTATGATCTGGCCCGCCAGCGCGAGGGCGCTCAGGAAGTGAGCTGCTCCCGCTTCGCCCGGTCCGTCGTGGAATCCATGTAGCCACACTTCATCGCGTCGCGGAGTTCCTCCCGGACCGCGGCGTTTCCTGCGCGGGAGAGCGTCTCCGAGTCCCCTCCGGAGGGGGCTCTCCCGCGCCTTTTTCGACTGCAAGGAGATGATCGACATGGCCATGCTCCGACGACCCGCCCAGGCGGGAACGCTGGAGTCCTCGGACTGCCTCGTCTCGGTGGCTCCCTCGGAAACCCGGGAGCTCGACCACCGCGGCGCGGGAGCCACCTTCTTCGCCGGACGGACCCGGGGCCTCGTGAACGATGTGCTCGACAGCCTCGGCATTTCCGGCGCGACCGTGACCATCCAGGACCAGGGGGCATTGGAAGTGACGCTCCGGGCCAGGCTGGAGGCGGCTTTAGAACGCGCGAGCAGGGAGGAGGATGCGGCATGCCCAAGGCAGTAGTGCGGTCCATGCTCTACATTCCGGGCAACAATCCGGGCATGATCCAGCAGGCACCCGTCTTCGGGGCCGACAGCATTCTCCTCGACCTGGAGGACGCGGTGGCCCTTTCCGAAAAGGACGCGGCGCGGCACCTCGTCTGCGGCTTTCTGCGGACCCTCGACTTCGGGGACATGCTCGTCACGGTGCGGGTGAACGGCGCGGACACCCCCTTCTTCGCGGAGGATCTGCGCCGCGTCGTCCCCTGCCGCCCCGACGCGATCCGCCTTCCCAAGTGCTCCTCTCCGGAGGACGTGCGCGCTGCGGAGGCGCTGCTCGCGGAGATTGAAGCGCAACACGGCATGGAGCCGGGGACGGTGAAGATCCACGCCATGCTGGAGACCGCCCGGGGCATCGCCGAGGCCGGGGCCGTCGCGACCTGCTCGCCCCGGGTCACCGCCCTCACCCTGGGCGGACAGGATCTCACCGCGGACATGGGCGTGGAGAAAACCCGGGAGGGAGACGAACTTTTCGTCGCCCGGAGCCTGGTGGCCCTTGCGGCGCGGGCGGCGGGCATCGATGCCTTCGACACGATCTGGGCCGACGTGAACGACAACGAGGGACTCCTGGAAGAGACCCGCCGCGTGGTGGGACTCGGCTTCACCGGCAAGGCGGCCATTCATCCCGGGCAGATTTCCTGGATTCACCGGGCCTTCGTGCCCGACGCGAAGAAAGTGGCCGCGGCGGAACGCATCGCCCACGCAGCAGCAGCGGCGGAGCGGGAGGGGCGGGGCGTGGTCTCCGTGGACGGACGCATGGTGGATGCGCCGGTGGTGCGTCGGGCGCGGCACACGCTGGACATGGCCCGCCTGGCCGAACTGGAGGTGGAGTGACATGAAGATGCTCGTCAACGCCGCGGGGCGTCCCGTCCCGTCGGAACTGCCCGGAATCGGGCCGCTGTTGCCCTATCGCGGCCCCTGGGCGCGCCTTGAGGCGGGAGATATGGTCCCCCGGATTCTGCCTCCCCTCCGGGGAGAACCGCCCCGCAGGTCCAAGGTGGCGCCCTCTCTGCGGGCCGCCATGGAGCGGGCGGGACTCGCGGACGGCATGACCCTCTCGTTCCACCACCACCTCCGAAACGGCGACGCCGTACTGCCCCTGGTGCTCGCGGAGTGCGAACGCATGGGGTTGAAGAATCTCTGCCTCGCTCCCAGCTCCCTCACCGACGCCCACGAATGCGTGGCGGACTACGTGCGCCGCGGCGTGGTGAGCCGGATCCACACCTCGGGGGTGCGCGGCAAGGTGGGCAAGGCCATCTCCCGGGGAGAGGTGCCCGTTCCCGTGATGGTCCGCAGTCACGGCGGACGCGCCCGGGCCATCGAGGAGGGGAGCATCGCCATCGACGTGGCCTTTCTCGCCGCTCCCGCCTGCGACGAACAGGGCAACCTGACCGGCGCGCTGGGACCTTCGGCGTGCGGCTCCCTGGGATACGCCCAACACGACGCCCGCTACGCCCGCCACGTCATCGCCGTGACGGACAACCTGATGCCCTCGTCTCTGACGCACATCTCCATCCCCCAGTATCTGGTGAACCAGATCGTGGTGGTGGACAACCTGGGCGATCCCGGCAAGATCGCCTCCGGCTCCGCCCGAATCACCCGGAACCCCGTGGACCTGAAGATCGCCCGCGACGCCTACCGGCTCCTCCGGGCCTCGGAGCTTTTGGCCCCGGGGGTGTCCTTCCAGGTCGGGGCGGGAGGCGCGAGCCTCGCCGTGGCGGCCTACGTGCGGGACTACATGCGGGAGAAGGGCATCAGGGGAAGCTGGGGATGCGGCGGCATCACGGGATACATGGCGTCCATGCTTGAGGAGGGGCTCTTCGACGCCCTCTACGACGTGCAGAGCTTCGACGCCGCCGTGCAGGACTCCCTGGTGCGCTTCCGCAACCACATCGAGATCGACCAGTCCTGGTACGCCAATCCCCTGAACCGGGGATGCGTGGTGCATAACCTGGACGTGGTCGTTCTGGCGGCGCTGGACGTGGACACGAGCTTCAACGTGAACGTTCTCACCGGCCACGACGGCGTTCTTCGGGGCGCCTCGGGAGGGCACTGCGACACTGCCGCGGGAGCCAAGCTCTCCGTGGTGGTCCTTCCCTCCTTCCGGGGAGGCGTCTGCTCCATCAAGGATGCGGTGCGCGCCGTGGTCACCCCCGGCGAGACCGTGGACGCCATCGTCACCGAACGGGGCATCTGCATCAATCCCCTCCGGACGGACCTGCGCGAGGCGGCCCGGAAGGCGAAGCTCCCCGTCAAGGAGATCGCCGACCTCAAGGCCGAAGTGGAGGCCCTGACGGGAAAGGCCGAGGAAGCTCCCCTTCCCGATCCGAAACCGGAGAACGTGGTGGCGCTCATCGAATACCGGGACGGCACCATCCTGGACAGCCTCTTTCGCATTTCCTGAGGCGCCCCGGAGCTCCTGACGTCCTGAGGCAGAGAAAATGCGACCTCTCCGGCGAAAACCGTGTGTGCCGCCGGAGAGGCTTTTTCGTTTCCCCGCGTGCCCGCTTGTTGCCCTGCTGTTGCGACTCTTGGGTCACTTTTTTGCGCGTCTTTTTACTTTCCCCTGTCTTCCTTTTTCCTTTTCCACTCCTCCGTCCTCGTGCAGGAACGTTTCGCCCCGTTTCCCGTTCCGTTTTCCGCTCCCGCCGTCTCAGGCCCTCTCCGCGTCCAGGGCGGCCCGAAGACGTGCGACACCCTCGTCCATGGCATCGAAGGAAAGGTTGCCGTAGCCGAGGATGACCCACTCCCCGTAATGCCCCTTGCGGATCGCGTGCCCCTCCACGGGATGGATCCGCACACCCCTGGCCTCGATGCGGGAACAACGCTCCGCGTCGAAGACGAGGCCGGGAAAGCGTACCACCAGGTGCAGCCCGGCCCCGGCCCCGGCACTCCCGATCTCGTGCCGTCCGGGAAAGGCGTCGGCCAGGTTTCGGACGAGCCGTTTCCGTCCCTCCCGATAGAAGCGTTTCATCCGGGCGATGTGTCGCTCCACCACTCCCTCGTCGAGCAGGTCCGCCACGATCCGCTGCTCCACCGAGGAGGTGTGGTTGCTCACGTCGTACTTGATCCGCCGGAAATCCTCCCCGAGATGCGACGGAACGATGGCGTAGCCCAGGCGGAGGGCGGGGGAGAGAATCTTGCTGAAGGAGCCGATGTACACCGTCGAGGACGGGACAAGCTCCCGCAGGGAACTCACGGGCAGCCCCTCGAAGCGGAACTCGCTCTCGTAGTCGTCCTCGATGAGGAGACATCCCGTGGCCGCCGCGTAGGCGGCGAGGTCGATGCGCCGCTGGACGGAGAGGGTCCCTCCCAGGGGAAACTGGTGCGAGGGAGTGAGGAAGACCGCTCCGGGGCGAACGTTCCGGGGCAGTTCATCCGTGCGCAGGCCCGCTTCGTCCACGGAGACGGGGTACAGCTCCGCCCCGGCGAGGCGCAGCGTCTGCTGGAAATGGAGGTGCACCGGATCCTCGGTGACGACGAGGGTTTTGCCCTGCCGGGCGAGAAGGAGAGCGGTGATGCAAAGCGCCTCCGCGGCACCGTTGGTGATGACCAGGTCCCCGGGCGAGCAGGAGATGTCCCGGGAGCGGGCGAGAAAGCGCGCGAGGGCCTCCCGGAGGACCGGTGTCCCCTCGGGCGCACCGTATCCCCAGGCGTTGGAGGGTGTCCGGTCGCGAACCCGGCGGAACGACCTGGCCACGGCCTTCCAGGGAATCTCCCGGAGAAGGGGAACGCCGGTGCGGAAATCCACGAGGTCGGCCTCGGCACCGGCCTCGGAGGAGGAACCGGAGGACGGGGCGTCGTTCCGGGGAAGGCCGTAGCGAGCGCCCGGCGCGACGAAGGTTCCCGAGCCGCGGCGCGACGCGACGTATCCCTCGGCGGCGAGCTGTTCGTACACCTCGAGCACCACGTTGCGGGACACGCCGAGCAGGCGGGCCAGCTCCCGGGACGAGGGGAGCCGCTCCTCCGGTTCCAGGCGCCCCTCCAGAACGGCGTGGCGGAGCTGGCGGTAGAGCTGCTTCATCAGGGCGTCGGCGTCGTTTCGTTCAAGCGTGAGCCAGTGCACGGGCAACACCTCCCGGTGGTCCTGCGGAAAAAACGCAAAGTGGCTCTGGAAGTGGAATGGATTCGGGCGTATTTCTGGACCATCCTACCACGAAGGGACGATGGTCTTCATGGCAACGGATTCTCGAAGGGACGGTTTGTCGGGAGGCGCAAGCGCCGCCGCGGCGGCGCTGCTCTGGGGGGTAAACTACCCGGTCAGCAAATGGGTGCTGCAGGTCGTTCCGGAAGGACAATTCCTGGTGCTCCGCTTCGTTCTCGCGGTGGGACTCTTTTTTGCGGTGTTGCGGCTTCGGGGGGAATCCCTCGCGGTCTCCCGGAAGGAAGGTTTTCGAGCGGCGCTCCTGGGGCTGGTCTGCGTGGGCGTGTACAACATTCTCTGGACCCTGGGGATCCACCGGACGTCTTCCTCCACGTCGGCGCTCCTGATCTCCTCGTCACCGCTTCTCGCGGCGATCTGGTGTCTGCTCTTTCGGGTGGAGCCGGTGCGTCCGGCCCGCTGGGTGGGGCTTCTGCTCGGATTCTCCGGGGTCTTCTTCATCGTGGAGGCTTCGGGAGGGCTCTTCGCCGGAGACGGCACCGTCGCCCTGGGCAACGCCCTCACGCTCTGCGCGGCCCTGCTCTTCGCTCTCTACGCCATTCTCGCCAAGCCGCTGCTGGCGAACCATTCGCCGACGAAAGTCACGACCCTCGCCATGGCCTGGGGCCTTCCGGTGCTCCTGCCCTTCGGCCTGATCCGGACACCCCTCTCCCTGTGGGTCCTCCCTCCGGCGGCCGTTCTCCGGGGCTTTCTCTACGTGCTCTTCGCGGGAACCCTCGGGGCCTACATCTTCTGGTACCGGGGCGTGCAGCGCATCGGCCCCGTCTCCACCGTGCTCTTCCACTTTCTGACACCCTGCGTCAGCCTCGTGGTGGCGCCGTTCCTCCTGGGCGACGCAGGGTCCCCCGCCAAGTTCGCCGGGGCGTTCCTCGTCTTTCTGGGCATTCTCGCGGACCGGCTGCCACCGGGCCTGTTCACGAAGCGCACAACGTACACGGAACCGGCAACACGGGAGCGAAAGACCGGCCCGACGACACCGTAGAAGCCGCCGTGCTGTCCGCGGAAAACTGACCGGGGTGGTCACATTTCGACTATCCCTAAAGGTCAGATTTACGTTGACGCACCCCCACAGGGCAGGGTCAGGCGCTCACCCCGCCGCACAGCGTTCCAGAATCTTCAGGACGACCCGGAGGGAGTTCTCCGGGGAGGAGACGGAAAGAAATCCGAATCTGCCGTGGATGTCGTGTCCGCCGCAGAAGAGGTTCGACCAGGGAAGCTCCGGCAAATCCAGGGGCACGACGAAGCAAGGGGGCACGTGCTCCGCCTTTGCCCGGCACGCGCCCCCTTGCTTGATCTGCGTCTTCCTTAACCGCCCCGAAAAACCATCTCCTCTTCAGGTGTTCTCAGGGGGCAAGCCCCCGCTCCTCCGACGCTTCCCGCACGTACCGGGCCTCGACGGCGACGGAGGATGCGGCGGCGCGCACCGCGGCCTCGTCCTCCGGAGCAAAGCGGAGGGCGAGGCCGCAGCTTTTGGCGAGATGACGCGGCGTGGGACAGAGGGTGCAGGCCGTGCCGCGCCGCTTCAGCTCCGCCGCGAGACGCATGCCGTCCGAGGCGGTGACGAAGAGCGCGTACACCCACGGAACGGACGTAAGAGGCACGGTTCGCCGCGACGCGCCGCTAGCGGCGCAGGCTCTCGCCGAAGGCTTCGATGCGGGTCTTGAGCTGCTCTTCGTCGCCCGGCGCGTAGTCCGTCTCCAGGGAGAGAAAGGGGATCCCCTCAGCGGCGAGGCGTTTCCGGAGGCGCTCCTCCTCCACCTGGTAGGTGGTGCAGAAGCTCAGGGAAAGGTTCACCACGCCGTCGGCGCGGTATTCCCGGGCAAGGCGCACCACGTCGTCGAAGCGCCCTTCGTTGGGGGAGAAACAGGCGCAGTTGATGCCGTCGAAATAGCGGTGGGCCAGGGCGTCGAGGAGGGAGGGCACGTCCTTCGTCTCGGGAAGGGTCACCTTCTGCTCGAAGTAGCGTGTCCCCGTGCAGTTCTCCTCCACCACCACGGCGAGGCCGCTCGTCTCGGCGATGGTATGGAACTTCCAGTTGGGCACCACGATGGGCGTTCCCGTCACGAGGATCCGCGGCGCCCCCTTGGGAAAGACTCCTTCGCCTCGGGAGGCCCGGGCCTCGCACTCCGCCGCAAGGGCTTCCGTCTGGGCGATGAACCGCTCTGGATCGTCGTAGAAGGCGATCTGGCTCACAAGCAACGCGTCCCGCCCGGAGAGGGGCACGGGATCGGCCTTGCGCAGGGCGTAGAGGCGGTCGAGAACCCGCCGTTTCCGGTCCACCAGCTCACACCCCCGGAGCAGGCCCTCGGCGGTGAGCGTTCTTCCCGTCAGCTCCTCCAGACGCCGGGCCAGGGCGCCGAGTTCCTCCCGGAAGAGGGCGAAACCCGCCGGGCTTTTGCGATTGGGCATGTCCATGACGTACAGGGGTGCGTAGTCCCCCAGGATCTCCCAGGCCTTCTTCTTGCCGTCGCAGGTGTTCTCTCCCACGATGAGATCCACGGACTGGAAGTAGGGGCAGGTTTTGGAAAGTTGCGCCCCCAGTCCCGCCTTGACGAGCGCGCACAGGTTCCGGGGCAGCACCGCCTCGCCCGCGGGCACCCAGAACTGGGACCCCGCGCAGAGCCCCACGAGAATTCCATCCAGGGCGAGGACGATCTCCTCCGGGACATAGATGCAGAAGGACCCTACCGCCCTGCCCCCCTGCTCCTTGTGGGCGAGAAGTTCCGCAATCCGCAGGCCGTGCACCTCGGCGATGACCATGTTGTAGTAGTCCATCCCCGCCGGGCGGTTCTCCTGTTCGAGGAAGGTCTCCCCGAACAAAACCGGAAGCGCGTCGCAGAGCTTGTCGTGCGTCTCCAGGTCCATGCCGAGCCCCTGCCACATGCCGTGATAGTCCGCCATGTTTCTCTTCCTCCTCGCACGTTTTGGAATACAGAATATTGCATAAAAGCATAGCATGAAACCGCCGGCGCGAAAAGGACAAGAGGGGTTTCTCCTGCTTTCCAGAGCCACCACGCCATAAAGAAGGTCTCCGGAAGGAGTGTCTAAACGCGATGCACTCGGGATCAAGAGAGAAGAAATCCCTTTGTGCAGAGGTTCCACAGAAAAGAGCGGCAGAACGGAGGGCGTCGCTGCGAGCAAAGCGACACGAGCAGGTACAAACCGCTACGAACGAGGGCGCCACTCCGAATCCGACCCGACGATCGCAGCGGTCCGAGGCGGGCTTTAGAAATCGGGAGAGGCGGCGAGGACGGGTTTGATGTCCAGAACGGGCGTGCCGGAGAGCGCTTCCAGAGGACGCACCCGGAGGCGACACCCTTCGAGGGAGAGCACCTCCACCCGGTGCAGGCCGATGGGATTGGGGCGGGCCGGAGAGCGGGTGGCAAAGACGCCCCGGAGCGGACGCGTCGCGTCCCCCCGGGGATGGACGCGCAGCAGGTCCCGCCGGGCGAGGTGGAACCAGGTGAGAACGATCACGCATTGCCCCGGCTCGATGCCGTCGAGTCCCTCCGCGAAGGCGGGGTCGAGGCGAATCTCCGCGGCGGGCGCGCCCTCGAATCCCTGGGGAGGGCAGTCCTCCCGGCGCGTCAGGGGCGACCGCACCACTCCCACGGGGCGCAATGCAAAGTCCCCGGCGGCCCCGCCGGTCCCGCTCCGGAAAAAGTCCTCCCTCCCGGCGTCACGCGGGAAGGGACACGCCGTTCCAAGGGGCTCTTCCGTTGAAACATCCTTGTCGTTCAGCGTGTCGTCACTC
>NZ_JARKPW010000138.1:0-2293 GCF_029975095.1 Aminiphilus sp. | reverse complement strand
CCACCTCCTTGCCCAGGGACAGGGCAAGGTCACGAACGGTGCGGGGAAAGCTGTCAAAGACCGTGGACAGCGGCATCGTCCTCAGGGATAGGGAAGCCTCCAGCAACTGCCGGGTCAGGGTTTCCCGTGAGAGCAGCTCTTCTTTCAGCGAGGAATAGACATCGGCGAGCATACCGTGCAGTTCGTCCGGGACCCCGTCGCCGGTGAAGTCACGGGAGCCGGACAGCCTTTCGGAAAGCCGGAGCGCCGTCCTGAGACGCGCCAGGGTTTCTCCGGATCTGGTTCCCGCGGCCGTGAACTCGCCCATCAGCCGTATCAGACCGTCAATCTTCTCCGCGGACACGCGAATCGTCTCATCAGTCCAGGGTTTCACCTGGGGCGCGGCAGGCCGCCCTTCCCGGTCCGCCTGGCCGGCGCCCGACGTCTCGTGCGCCTCGTCATTCCCTCCCTGTTCCGCGTCCGGAACCGCTTTTCCCCCACTCGCGGCCTGCGCCAGTTCCGCGCACAGCCCTCCGGCCTCCCCCGGCGCCTCCGCTCCGTCCGCGATCCGATCCAGCATGCCTGCCATGGCGTCGATGCCCCGGAAGAGCAGGGACGAGATCGCATGTGTAGCAGTCACCCTGCCGCTCTTCAGGGCATCCAGGACATCCTCCATGCGGTGGGCGACCGATGAAAGGTCCGGGAACTTCATCATCCGCGACGAGCCCTTGATGGTGTGGGCCGATCGGCAGACTGCGTCAAGCGTCTCCCGATCGCCGGGGTTCCCCTCCAGGGACACGAGACCCCGTTCCATGCCGGCGCAATGCTCCCGTGCTTCCTGGAGGAAGCGGGCAAGCAGTTTTCCGCGATCAATCGCCATTGCCCACCCTCTTCAGCATCTGGAGTTTCCGCCTGCACAAGGTTTCCAGTTCCCGGGCGGAAAAGGAGAACGGCAGGCTCGTCAGCCCGTGCTCCAGAAAATCGCCCTTGTCCAGGATCTTGAGGATTACCTCGTACTCGCGCCGTGCATGTTCCGCTTCACCCCGCTCACGGTGGGTCTCCGCCAGAAAGTAGTGGGCAGGCCAGCAGGAGGGGTGGATGTAGATCGCTTCCCGGAGACTCCGGAGGGCCGACGGGTCGTCCCCTGCCAGCCGCTCGATCAGACCGAGGGAAAAGGATGCGTCAAGGGAGAAGCGATCGATTCGCTGCGCATCGCGATAGGAGGCCCGCGCCTCGTCGAGCCGGGAAAGATTCATCAGGATGCTCCCTTTCAGGGTATGGGCAGGGAGAAGTGCCGGAGATGCTTCGATAACGCCGTCCAGTTCCCGCAGGGCGTCTCCATATTCCCCGGCTTCCCCATGACGCACCGCCTTCTCGAAACCGTCAAGCGAGGGCCGGGCGGAGTGTCCTCCTGATGATCCGCCGGGCAGAGTGTCCCCTCCCGTCACGGGGGTGGGAAAAGAAGCATTCCGAGGACGAATGGCGACACACGGGTCCTTCGCCGACGCGGCCTTGCGTACCCCGCGGGACAGCCGCCGGCTCTCCTGCTCCTGACGTACTCGGACGTCCCCTTTCCTGAAGAGAAAAGCGCCGTCGAGGGGGATCAGGTCCAGAACCCCCCTGTTGTAGAAGAAGGTCTCGGAAGGGCTCGTGAACAGGTAGCCGCCGTCGCTGAGAATCCCGGCCAGTCGCGAGAAGATCCGGTTGCGCACATCCTGGGAAAAATAGATGGAAACGTTGCGGTACATGATGATGTCGACGTTCAGCAGTTCAGGGGGATACTCCCCGCTCAGCAGGTTGAAGGGAAGAAAGACCACCGACTCCCGCAGCCACTCACGCACGCGCCAGGTCCCGGAAGACGTTTCCTCGAAGTATTTCTTGAGCAGTTCCTCCGGGAAGTCCCGGAAAGAGCGTCTGCCGAAAGCGCCCTCCCGCGCCCGGGAAACGGCGCTGGTGTCGATATCCACGCCGATTACGGCAAAGCCGCGAACCCCCTCCCGCCCGTACCGCTCCGCCAGCGAGATGAGGATCGAATAGGCCTCCTCCCCGGTGGAGCAGCCGGCGCTCAGGAGGGTGATCTTCCCGTGCCGGCCGGGGTGCGCCAGCACCTCGGGAACGACCCTACCCGCAAGGAGGGAGAAATGGACCGGTTCGCGGTAGAAATAGGTCTCATTGATGGTGAGGAGGTCGATGAGTTCGCCGAACTCACGGCGCTCCTCGGCAAGCAGGGACAGATAGCGCTCCGGGGATACGGTTGCGCGGGCTTCCATCCTGGCGCGGATCCCCGTTTCCAGCAGCGCCGATTTCTCGTTCT
>NZ_JARKPW010000129.1:0-1944 GCF_029975095.1 Aminiphilus sp. | reverse complement strand
CCACCTGCCCGTGCAGGGTCGTCTGCGTCGTTCCGTCATGCCCCTTGTCCATCGGCGCGGCTCACTTCCTTCGCTCCCGTTTCGCCCCCGCCAGGCCCTCCGAGGAATCGGGAGATTCGGCAACCTCCCCGGCAAGGGAGGATTCCGTCTCGTCTCTTTCGTCTATCCTAGTTCATGAAGGCACCTCTCCGCCACCATTTCTGCTACTATGCGACATATCCGCCCGGCGTACCGTCCGGCCGCAAAGAGAGACGGAGCAGCCCGCACCCCTTTGCCGGGAGAAACACTCCGAACGCCCGAAGGCAGGCGCCGCACCCCGACGACGTCCCTTCGTGCGGCCCGACGGAACTGCGGAAAAAGGTCACGGGACGGGTACATACGGAGATCATCTGCATTGCCGCAACGCGCAACGCTGCGCCACGACGAAAAAACTTCGGGACGGAAGGCATTCCCCGGAGAATGCCCGGAGCATGTGGAGCAGGGACTCTGCGAGAGGCCCGGATGCCACAGACGGGCGCGGTAAGCACGGAACAGGCGGGAAACAGACGGAAAAAGGCATCGGAAAGACCGGAAAACGGAAGACCACGTCAAGGAGGGTTCACCCGTGTGGATGAAGCAGACAGGATGGCTGAAACAGATACAGCACCCGGAGGAAACGAACCTCGGCAACACCACGCTCTCTCCGGAGGATCTGGAGAAGTTCGAGAGGGTGCGGCGCTACGTCCGGGGCGCCCGGATGCTCCTCACGGAGCTTGCCAACACGCACAACGGTCGGCCCGTGGGCGTGCTCTTCCACAATCAGTCCGTCTACGTGGGAAGCGCGGAAAAGGAACTGCGTTCCCTGGCGAACCGCCTCGGCCTGGAGTGAGCCCGGGCCGCGCTTTCGGGCCGCATGCTTCGGGGCGGCAGGAACGCGACCGCAGGTCCGGCCGTCGTCCCCTCACCAGGGGACATCATCCCCGAGCAGCTCCGCGAGCCCCGCGCGAAAGCCCTCCAGGTAGGCGTCGCGGTGCGACAGATAGCCCATGTGCCCCGCACCCTCAAGGACGACGAGTGCCTTTTTTCCTGGAAAGCCCTCGAAGAGGCGCTCCCCCTCCCGAAAGGGCACCAGCCGGTCCGCCGTGCCGTGGAGAAAGAGGACGGGAACGCCCGTCCTCAAACGCCGGAGATGGTGTTCCGTGGCAAAACGCTCTCCGCAGAGACGCTCCGCCCACGCTGCGGGCAGCCAGGGACACCGCACTCTCGCCATGGAGGAAAGCGAGCGGAAGGCCGACTCCAGAACCAGAAAGGGCGTCTCCGGATGATCCGCGGCGAGCTTCGCCGCGAAGGGACTTCCCAGAGAACGCCCGAAGATTCCCACCGATTTCGCGTTCACCCTTCTTTCCTCCACGAGATGGCGCCACGCCGCCTCGGCGTCCAGACAGGCCCCCGCCTCGGAGGGAACGCCGCCGCTCTTGCCGAAGCCGCGGTAGTCGAAGATGAAGAAGCGCGCCCCCGCCAGGGCCAGGGTCTCCATCAGCTCGACCCGGAAGGGCGTCGAGAGGTTGCCCGAGTTGCCGTGACACACGAGAAGACACGCTCCCGGCGCGGCGACTCCCCTGCCCGGGTCCCGGGGAACCACGTGCCACCCCCACAGGGGTGTTCCGTCCAGGGAGGCGAAGCGGACTTCCTCCCGGTCGAAGGCACCGTCGGCAGGGACGGGAACGAGACGTCGCGACGCACGAAACAGCCTCCGCTCGAAAAACCGCACGAGCATGTCCATTCCACTCCCCCTCGAAACGCATCACGGATCATGCTGCCGCATCGTTCCGATGATACCATGCATTCCGGGTGGACGGACCGGCGGAGGACCTCCGCGGGCAAATCCCTTGAAACCTCCGAAGAAGGCCGCGTCAGACCTGCAGGGCACATCGCAGAGCCTGATGCGACCCGAGTCAAGGGAAA
>NZ_JARKPW010000125.1:0-13817 GCF_029975095.1 Aminiphilus sp. | reverse complement strand
TTCGGAGCGCAAACGTTTGCGCAAACGTTTGCGCTCCGAAAACACTCTCTTTCACAAGCAATGAAATGAAGGAAGGGAACGGAATGGAAACCAAAGGAACCAATCTCCGCGCAAAGGAAGGAGACGCTCTATGGCGACCATGAAGGATGTGGCCCGCAGGGCCGGCGTCTCGGTGACCACCGTCTCCCACGTGGTCAACGAGAGCCGTCCCGTTCGGGAGGAAGTGCGCCGTCGCGTCCTGGACGCGCTGGAAGCACTCTCCTACAGACGGAACGCCCTCGCACGGAGTCTTCGGAAAAAGCGCTCCTCCACCATCGGCCTGATTCTTCCCGACGTGACGAATCCTTTTTTCGCGGAGATCGCCCGCAGCATCGCCGACGCGGCGGAAAGCGAAGGATATTCGGTGATCGTCTGCAACTCCGACGGCAGACGGAACAGCGAGGATTCCTTTCTGGGCATGCTGTCGGAAAAACGTGCCGACGGGGTGGTTCTCATCGAGGCGGGACCTCCGAGAGGCGACACCTCGGCTCTCGAAAACGGCGATCTGCCCCTGGTGACCGTGGATCGCTCCCTTCCCGGTGTGAACGTGGATTCGGTACGCATCGACAACGCTCTGGGAGGACGCCGGGCCGCACGACATCTTCTGGATCTCGGGCACCGGCATCTGGCCTGCATTGCCGGCCCGTTCCACGTGACTCCCAGCGGGGAGCGCGTGACGGGTTTCCGGGAAGAGCTTTGCGAGCGGGGATTCTCCCTTCCGGAGGAACGAATCCGCCGAGGAACCTTTCAGCCCGAGAGCGGGTATGACATCACCCGGCACCTCCTCGAAGAGGACTCCCGCCTCACGGCAATCTTCGCCTGCAACGACCTCATGGCCTTCGGCGCCGTCCGGGCCGCCGCGGACCTGGGCAAGCGCGTTCCGGACGATCTCTCCGTCCTCGGATTCGACGACATCCGGCTGGCATCGTTCTTCAATCCGCCCCTCACCACCGTGGCCCAGCCCCGCCAGGAAATGGGGGCACTGGCGGTACGGCTTCTGCTGGAGCGCATGGCCGATCCCGCACTTTCTCCCCGCCACCTCGTCCTCGAAACACGCCTTGTACTCCGCTCTTCCACGGCGCCTCCTCCATGACCGGCAACGTCCTCCGCCGGAGCGTCCTTTTGTCCAACACCCGGGGATCATCCCCTCGGGACATCCGGCTGAAGGCGGAACGCCCGAAGGCCTCCTCCGAAACAAAAGCGTGAATGTGGCATCTCCATGCGCCGCCCCCGAAAAAAGCGGCGCGGCGGAGATTCTCCGACGGGGCGGAGAAAAACGCCCCGTCGGGAACCGCCGCCGCAAAAGCACCTCCGGAGCGACAAAAAATGCTTACGCTTCCCGACGTGCCTCCTCCAGATTCCGGGCGAGAAGCTCCGCCACGAGGCGGGCGAAACGCGCCGGATCCGGGAGCGTCCCCCCTTCGGCGAGAAGTGCCTGCCCATAGAGCAGTTCCGGAAAATCCCCCAGAGATCCCCCTTCGGTGAAACGCCGCTGAAGCCGCTCCAGCACAGGGTGAGCCGGATTCACCTCCAGGATTCGCTTCAGTTTCGGAACCGCCTGTCCCATCTGCCGTAGGAGCTGCTCCATCTGGGGCGTCATGGAGTGGGTCTCCCCCACCAGACACGCCGGCGAGGCGGTGAGGCGCGTCGACAGACGCACCGACGAGACCTCGTCCTTCAAGTGCTCCGCAAGAGCCTTCAGAAGCGGTTCGAAGGCATCCTCCCGCTCCTTCGCCCCCTCCCGCTCCTTTTCCTCCGGGGCATCCAGGTCGGCCGCGCCCTTCGCCACGGACTTCAGCGGCTTGTCCCGATAGGTCTCCACGACACCGGTCCAGAAGTCGTCCACGGGGTCGTCGAGGAGGAGTACTTCGAATCCCCGATCGCAGAAGGCCTCGAGATGCGGCGAGTTGCGCAGCGTCTCCAGCGTGCCTCCGGAGAGGAAATACACCGCCTTCTGTTCGGGTTTCATGCCCTCCAGATATTCGTCGAGAGTGATCCACTCCCGGGTGGTGGTCCGGAAAAGCGCCAGGGAAAGCAGGGTCTCCCGGTTCCGCTCGTCGGCAAAGATACCCTCCTTGAGAACCTTGCCGAATTCCTTCCAGAAGGTGACGTAGGTCTCGCGCTTTCCGTCCCGGAGACGCTTCAGTTCGTCCAGAACCTTTCTCGTGAGACTCTTGCGGATCACCGCGATCCGCCGGTCCTGCTGGAGAATCTCCCGGGAGATGTTGAGCGGAAGGTCCTCCGCGTCCACCACCCCCCTGAGAAAGCGCAGATACTCGGGAATCAGCTCCTTGCAGTCCTGCATGATGAAGACTCGTTTCACGTAGAGCTGAATTCCCCGGTCCCCCTCGCGAAGGAAAAGATCCATGGGAGCCTTCGAGGGGAGATAGAGCAGCGCCCGGAAGGTGGTCGCCCCTTCCGCGCTGTAGACGATGTGCGTCAGCGGCTCCGCCCAATCCTTGCTCACGTGGGTGTAGAATTCCCTGTATTCCTCCTCGGTGACCTCCGACTCGGGACGGGACCAGATGGCCTTCATGGAGTTGAGCACCTCGTCTTTCGTGCCCTCCTCCTTGCCTTCCTTGTCGAAATGCCGCACTTCCATGCGGATCGGATAGGCCACGAAATCCGAATACTTGCGGACGATTCCGCGAATCGTCCACTCATCGGCGACGTCCTCGCCGGATGCGCGTTCCCAGGGGCGGAGCCCCTCGTCGTCATCTCCTTCGTTCTCGGCGGGCTTGAGATGGAGCGTCACCGTGGTGCCGCAGGTGTCGCGGTATCCTTCCTCGATGGTGTACGTGCCGTCCCCGGAGGATCTCCAGAGCCACGCCGCGTCCTCTCCGGCCTTTCGGGTCAACACCTCCACCGAATCGGCCACCATGAAGGACGAATAAAATCCTACGCCGAACTGACCGATGAGTTCCGGCGTCAGCGTCTCCTTCCGCTCGGCCATGTACTGCAGAAATTCTCTCGTCCCCGACTTGGCGATGGTGCCGAGGTAGGTCACGAGATCCTCCCGGTTCATGCCGATGCCGTTGTCGGACACGCGAAGAATGCGCGCATCCTTGTCCACGGCGATGCGGATGTGGGGATCCGAAAAAGAGGACTGCAGCGCCTCGTTCGTGAGGGAAGCGACGCGCAGCTTGTCTAGCGCATCCGACGCGTTGGACACGAGTTCCCGCAGAAAAATTTCCCGATTGGAATAGACGGAGTGGACCATGAGGTCCAGCAGTTGCTTCCCCTCGCTCTGAAATGAAAATGTCTCTCTCGCCGCCATGGTCGCACCATGCCTCCTTCGATGTTTCAAAAAACCACAGATGTGGCGCCTTCTCTCCAAAGGCACCTCCCGACCCTTTCCTCCGGACGAAACGTCCTCTTCTCGGAAAGGAAGTATAGATCAAGATAGATCAAAGATAAAGAGCCTTCTTCAACTTCATCCGCAGGCACGCTCGCAAACGTCCCTGCCTCCTTGCAAACACGAAGTGTCCTCCCTTCACTCCGAAACTCGCCGGGCGGAACGATGTTCTCCGAAAAACCCTTGCGGGAGGTGCTTCCTCAAGTTCTTCGCAGAGAAAACCCCGCGGTTTCAAGCTTCATTTTCCAGGTTGACGAAAATGACTTCCCTTGATATATCCATTTTGGGATCCCAAAGAGTATTCTTTTTTGCATTCGTTTTCCGCGCACCCGGAACGCATGTACAAGCTCATCTGCCGGAGGGAACGAATCATGTCGAGAAGTCAGGCGGAAAGCAAGGCCCGCGAAGAGATTCTGCTTCTCATTCTCAAGAGACGACTCGTGCCGGGACAACGAATCACGGAGAAAAGCCTTGCGGAATTGTGCGAAGTAAGTCGCACCCCCGTGAGAACGGCCCTCCGGGAACTCATCGCCGAGGGCATCCTCGAACGGGATGAACCCAAGGGATATGTCATTCCTCCCCTCACGCCTCCGGACATGCTCCAGATCTTCCAGATCCGACAGGAGCTCGAAGGGATGGCGGCGGCCCTCGCGGCGGAAAGCCCCGAGCCCTGCTACTCCGCCTCCCTCAGACAAATCGAAGCCCTTCAGGAAGAGGAAAAGCGGATCTACCGCAACTGGAACACCGAGAACTTCACCAGAAACAGTCAGGAATTCCACCACTGCATCTGCCGCATGAGCGGCAACCCCTACCTGGAAAAATACATTCTTCAGAGCTATTGGCGCTCCCAGATCTACGTTTTCTTCTTCGACGCCTTCTTCCTCCACGGGTTCGACTCCGCCACGGATCCCGAACCCGTCTACGGATACTCCTTCGCGGAACACAACGAGATCCTGGAGGCACTCCGCAACCGGGACGGACAACGAGCGCGGAACGCCATGGAAAAGCATGTTCTCTCCACCTACAAGTGGCTCACCAATTCCAGACGGTAACGCTTTCCGCACATTTCAGAAAAAAGGCTTCCTCTGGAGTTCTTTTTGGGATCCGAAAAAGAATACGTCGCAAAATCATCGTCCACACAACCGGCACGACACAACAACGCCCTCCGAGAGGAGCGGAACGACAAGATCCGCTCGATGAAGAAACGCATCGCGGGATTCGAGACACGGCAGACTTTGAAAAAACAGCAGGAACGTCACCAAGACGGACGTGGCGGAGGCGTTCGGGGGGATGTCGCATCCTTCACCGTATGTTCGCCCTCCCGGGCCGGGAATGAAACTCGAAGCGACGGAAAGAGGTGTTCCATGGGTACTCTTCGCAGCAGTTCTCAATACTACCATGTCGTACTCTCGCGCATTCCTCCGAGGGCCACTCCGGTCTTTCACGACGAGGAGATGCAACGCCGGGTCTGGGGACGTCGCTGGGGTGTCTACAACGATGTCGGCACGCTCCGGACCATCCTCCTTCATCCGCCCGGAGAAGAAATCCTCGTCATGACCTCGGACAAGTACGACCCCGAGATCGACGCCCTCATCGACGACGAGGAGCAGTGGTACTTCCGGGACGACAAGGGACCGGACCTCGCGAAGATGCAGGATGAGTTCGCCGCCCTCGTGCGAGTCCTCGAAACACACGGCGTGGAAATCGTGACCGTCGGCGGCGCACCGCGCGATCCCAACGCCATGTTCGTCCGGGACTGCGGCATGGTGGTCAAGGGCGGAGCGGTCATTTCTCGCATGGGTCCTGTGGGGAAGACCCACGGCACGGGACGCCGCGGCGAAGAGCGCTTCGTGCTCCAGAAGCTCGCCGAGATCGGCATGCCCATCCTCCGCACCATCGCCGGTGACGGCCTGCTCGAAGGCGGAAGTTTCTGTTTCCTCGACGAGAAACACGCCGCCATCGGCCTGAGCTTCCGCGGCAATCCAAGCGGGGCGGAACAGCTCCGGCACGTTCTTCAGTATCAGGAGGTCGAACTGATCCAGGTTCCCCTTCCGGGGTACGCCATGCATCTGGACGGCGGCATCGTCATGGTGGACCACGACAAGGCTCTTCTCAACGTGGAGCGCCTTCCCTACTGGTTTCTCGACACGCTCGACGAACTGGGCATCCAGAAAATTCCCGCGGACTACCGCGAAGGCTCCATGGCCGTGAACTGTCTCACCCTCGCCCCCGGAAAGGTGATCATGGACGACCGGGCGGTGTACACGGCGGAGCGACTCGCATCTCTCGGCATGGAGACGATCCTCATTCCCTGGGAGGAGATCTCGAAACACGGCGGAGGCATTCACTGCAGCACGCTTCCCCTGGTGCGCGAACGTTCGTGATCGTCTCCGGCGCACCCCGCTTCCGTTTCCCGGACGGTGCCGCCTTTCTGCAAGGCCGGCGGAAACTCTGGAAAGAAACACGGTACGTTGCGGAGGCGCCAGTCTTGAAGAAACTCTTGAACAATTCGTGAGGAGGCTGTGTTTTCGTGAAACATGTTCTCGTTCTCGGCGCGGGCATGGTAGCCCGCCCCTGCGTGCAGTACCTTCTGAAGCAAGGTCATCGCGTCACCGTGGTGGACACCGTCCGCGAGCGCGTGGAACACGTTCTCGACGGACACGAGAATGGTATTCCCGTCGTCGGGGACGGACTGAAGGAAGCGGCCCGGCTCGTTCCGCGGTCGGACCTGGTGATCTCCCTTCTGCCCTGGGTTTTCCACAAGGACGTCGCACCTTTCTGTCTTCGAGAGAAGAAACACTTCGTCAACGCCTCGTACATGAACGACGAGATGAAGGCGTTCTCCAAGGATGCGGAGCGGCAGGGGCTGACCTTCCTCACCGAGATGGGATGCGATCCGGGCATCGACCACATGACGGCGGTGCGAACCATCCGGGAAGTGGAAAAGCGGGGCGGTTTCGTGAAGTCCTTCAGCTCCTGGTGCGGTGCACTCCCCTCCCTGGAGGCGAACACCAATCCCTGGGGCTACAAGCTCTCCTGGTCGCCCGGGGACCTTCTCTACGCCTGCGTGCGCCCCTCGCGGTACCTCCGGAACGGAAAAGAAGTCCTCGTCCCCGTGGAGGAAGTCTTCCAGCGTTCTACCCTCAAGGAAATCGAGGGGGTGGGCTGGTTCGAGGAGTACGCCAACGCAAATTCCCTTCCCTACTCCGAACTGTACGGCATCCCGAACACCCCCGACATCTACCGGGCGACGCTGCGTTTCCCCGGCTGGTGCGAGACCGTTCGGGCCATGCAGATGCTCGACCTTTTCGACACCGAACCCCGCCCGCTCGCGGGAAAAACGCTGCGCCAATTCACCGCCGGACTTTTCGGCGCCGATGAAAAAAGCGACCTCACCCAAGCCCTGGCGGCTTTTCTCGGCATGCCCGCCTTTGCAATGCCTCTCAAGCGCCTGGAATGGCTCGGCCTCTTCAGTGACGAACTCCTCTCCGAGAAAATCCGGTGCAACCGGGATGTGGTCTTCGATCTCTTCTCCCGAAAGCTCGGCTTCGACAAGAATGAACGGGACCTGCTCATCATGCGTCACGAATACGAGGTGGTCTTCGGAGCGGAGACGCGACGCATCCTCTCCACGCTCGTCCATCACGGAGAGGCGGGCGGCGACAGTGCCATCGCCGTCACCACGGGACTTCCTCCCGCAATCGGCGCGGACCTCATTCTGAAGGGCACGATCACCCTGCGTGGCGTTGTCGCCCCCACGTATCCACAGATCTACGAACCGACGCTGGCGGAACTGGAACGCGACGGCGTCGTCTTCGAAGAGAAGGAAATGCCTCTGGAGCAGTAGGGAGACATCCCTGATCGTGCGGGAAACGAGGAGGTGGGACGGTCGGAAGGGTGACGCGAAGCACCGGCGCTCGGAAAAAGTCGGGACGGCGGCACCGAGGTCTCCGGAAGGGATTGGAGGCCGAAGCGCTCCGATGAGTCGGAAGAGATGAAGAAGGGGAGGGGTAACGGGATGAAGAAGGTGCTGCTTGTTTTGTGCGCTCTTGTACTCCTGGTCGGAACCGTGGCCGAAGGAGCCGAACCCATCAAAATCGGCTGCCTGGTTCAGCTCACGGGATCCGGCGCAACCTGGGGAGAGCACCATCGAGACATGTCCATCATCGCCGTGGAAGAGATCAACGCCGCGGGAGGCCTTCTGGGACGCCCCGTCGAACTGGTGGTCTACGACTTCCGCGGTCGCCAGGAAGATGCGGTGAACGCCGCACGACGTCTGATCCTCGAGGACAAAGTCCAGGTCATCGCGGGAACCAACTTCAGCGGCTGCCAGATCGCCATCGTTCCCATCAGCGAACAGCAGAAGGTTCCCATCGTCTCCTTCTCCGCCACGAACCCGGCGGTCACCGTGGATCCCCAGACCGGTCAGGTGCGCCCCTACTCGTTCCGGGTCTGCTTCACCGATCCCTACCAGGGAAAGGCCATCGCGGAATTTCTCGGCACCAAGCTGAACCTCAAAACCGCCGCAATTTTCCACGACGTGGGCAGCGACTACTCCGAAGGCATGAAGCAGTTCTTCGAGGACCACTTCCCCAAGGTGGGCGGCAAGGTGGTCGGCACCTACGGCTACCGCGACGGTGACGTGGACTTCCGGGCCCAGATCACCCAGGCGAAGGCGACCGGTGCGGAAGCGGTCTTCCTGCCCGGCATGTACAAGGAAATGGCCCTCATCATCAAACAGGCAGCGGAGATGGACTGGAAACCCGTGTTCATCGGCGGCGACGGCTACAGCCCGGCCATGACGGAGATCGCCGGAGACGCCATGAACGGGACTTACTGGCTCACTCACATCGCCACGGATGATCCGGACGTGCAGCCCCTCGTCAAGAAATACGAAGAGCGCTTCAACAAGAAGCCCGTGGAGATCGTGAGCTGCACCCTCGCCTACGACACCATCATGTGGATCGCCGATGCCGTCAAACGGGCCGGTGAGTACGACGGAGCGAAGATCCGGGACGCCCTGGCGAACACGCAGGGACTACAGCTCCCGGACTTCGTCCTCACGGTGGATCCCGCCACGAACACGCCCCACAACAAACCCACGGCTATCCTGGTCTTCGAGGGCAGCGTGGAAAAACTGTACCAGAAGGTGATTCCTCAGGATTAAATATCTTCATCCCGCCTCCTGCGGAAGAGCGAGCTGGAGCCCGCGTCCACGCCCTCCGGCTCGCTCTTCCGCAGGGGACTCGTCCGAAGAAGAACCGGCCACCCCAGAGGTCGGCCACAAACCGCGAGAGGAGGATTTCCGTGACCGAGTGCAGCAGCGAGACAACCCAAAACCAGGACGTGGTCAGATCCAAGGGGTGGGAGAGCGCTCTTCCCAGGGCTGCCTACCACAACCTGGAAAGAGTGACCACCGGCATACCCTGGTTCGAGGTCTACCGTACTCCCGGAAATGTGTTCGCCATCTACGAGGACGGCCAGTTCGAGGAAACCCTGAGCTATCTCGTCCCCGGCGAAGAACGGGCGGTCCTCATCGACACGGGGGACGGCATCGGAAACATCCGCACCCTCGCGGAGGAACTCACGTCCCTCCCCGTCTCGGTGGTGAACACCCACCACCACATCGACCACGTCGCCCAGAACTACCTTTTCGACGACGTGGCTCTCTTCGACGATCCTCTCGGTCTGGCGAGAAAAGCCGCCGCGGAGGGCTTTTCTCACGAGGAGGCTCTGGATCTCATCGCTCCCGGCAACGTGTGGAAACCCTATCCCGAAGGGTTCGATCCCGCAACGTACCACATGCCGCCCTTTTCGGTCACGCGCTGGCTCAAGGATGGAGACACCATCGACCTGGGCGACCGCGCCCTGGAGGTCATCTGGACTCCCGGGCACTCGCCGGACTCCGTCTCCCTCCTCGACCGGAAGGCGCGCCTTCTCTGGGTGGGCGATCTCTTCTACACCGGATCGGTCTACACCTTTCTTCCCGGCGGGGATTTCGACCAGTTTCTCGCGAGCTACCGAAAACTTATCGACCTCTTTCCTCTCTACGACAAGATCATGCCGAGCCACAACGAACCCTGGCTGGACAAGGAGATCCTCAAGGACGTTCTCGCCGCCGCGGAAGGAATCCGGAAGGGGAAAACTCCCTTCACGGTCGGCAAGGGGGGTATGCGGAAGTACGATTTCGGGCGCTTCGCCCTCATCCTCGGCCCCGATCAGTGACGATGAGCGCGGCATCTCTCCGGCACACTCGCTCGGAAGGAAAACCGACGCGTTTCTGAAGAAAGGAAGCTCTGAAAAATGCCGCGCTGATCCCGAAAAAACGTGATGCGGTCGAGCTCGTGAGAAGGGCAATTCCTACTTGATCAGAGCTTCCGAAGATCTTCGGAAACCCGAAAAAACCACCGGGAAGCGAAAAACCTCACTTTTTCCGAAAAAAGGGATTCTTGTTTCCTTTTGGATCGCCTGCTAAAATTCCGTTCCATAGCGAGAGCGCCACTCGGGCGTTCTCCATCCCGTCGAACCGCTTCCGGCCGGATGGAGAAACACGGAACGAAACGGTGCTTTCCATCATCGGGAGGTGTGTGTCATGAAGAAATTCGCGCTGCTCTGCCTCATCCTGTTCCTGGCGGTGATCCTCGCCGCATCCGTCGCGTTCGCCGCGGACACTCCGTCCACGCTGGACAAGATCCTTGCGGCAAAGAAAATCGTCATCGGTACCGCGCCGGGATACCTTCCCTTCGAGATGAAGGACAAGAAGGGGAACTTCATCGGCTACGACATCGATCTGGGCAACGCCGTGGCAAAGGCGCTGAAAGTGGACGTGGAGTTCAAGCAGTTCGAGTTCTCCGGGCTCATTCCCGCTCTGCAGACGGGCGAGATCGACATTCTCATCGCCGGAATGACCATCCGGGGCGACCGCGCCCTTGCCGTGAGCTTCCCCAACCCCTATTACTCCACGGGACAGGTGCTCATGGTCCCCGCAAAGGATACGGAAACCAAGATCTGGAGCGACCTGGACAAGAAGGGCAACAAGATCGCCGTCTCCCAGGGAACCACGGGAGCGCTTCTGGCAAAACAGATCTACAAGGAAGCCACGGTGCTCGACTTCCCCACCTTCCCCGAGGCGTCGGCAGCCCTGGTCCAGGGAGAGGCGGACGGCATCGTCTACGACGAACCGGGAATCCGCATGTACGAGATCATGCACAAGGAAGGTGTGCGCGGCATCTACGACCTCATCAGCAGCGAGAATCTCGGCATGGCGGTCCGCCTGAACGATTTCGCCTTCATTCAGTGGTTGAATTCCTTCCTTTTCCACTATCTGGGAAGCCCCCAGGAACTGGAATCCCGGGAGAAATGGTTCAATTCCACCGAATGGATGCAGGAGATGGCTCAATAGAGACACCCATCGCACGCCCTTCTGCCCACGTTTCTCGTCGGGAAAGAACCCTCCGGAGGAGGAAGAACCGCTTCCTCCTCCGGAGCCGTCGCAGCGGGAACGAGCCCCGACGTTCTCTACGATGCCGGGAGAAACCGTTTCATCCTCGGTAACGTACACCCACGAGAGGCGATGGACATCCGCAGACACGCCGCGCATTCGAGGAGGCGATTTTTCGTGTACACCGCGAACTGGAGCGTCATTCCCCAGAATCTGCCCCTCTTTCTGGAAGGAGTGCGCCTCACTCTCACCATCTCGGCCCTGTCCCTCGTCCTGAGCCTTCCCATCGGGATCTTCGCCGGACTGTGCCGGGTTTCCCGAAACAGAGTCATTGCCTTTCTCTCCGCCTGCTATGTGGAGTTCTTCCGGGGAGTTCCCCTGCTGGTGCTCCTCATCTGGATCTTCTTCGTCCTGGGACGCTTTCTGCGGCTCGGCTCCTACTGGTCCGCCATCGTGGGACTGGCCATCTTCTCCGGAGCCTTCGTGGCCGAAGTGGTCCGGGCGGGCATTCAGGCCGTTCCCAAGGGACAGATGGAGGCGGCCCGGGCCTCGGGCATGACCTACATCCAGGCCATGAAACTGGTCATTCTTCCCCAGGCGATCCGAAAAGTCCTGCCACCCCTGGCATCTCAGTTCATCATCCTCATCAAGGACTCCTCCCTCGTGTCGGTGATCTCCGTGGTGGATCTCACCCTCATCGGAAAAAATCTGGTGGCCACCACCTTCCGCTCTCTCGAGGTGTGGAGCTTCATCGCTCTGCTCTATTTCGTCATGACCTTCGGGCTTTCCAAGATCATCGCCCTTTTGGAGCGAAAATTCCGGGCGGAATGGCAATGACCGCGCCGAAGTCATCCCCGAAAGAAGGAGTTCCTCCCATGAACGACGTCATCGTCTCCATCCGCAACGTGTCCAAGCGTTTCGGCGCCCTTGAGGTGCTGAAGGACGTCTCCCTCGACATCCCCCGCTCCCAGGTGTTCGCCTTCATCGGCCCGAGCGGCGCGGGAAAGAGCACCCTCGTGCGGACCATCAACGCTCTCGAGGGCATCCAGGCGGGGGAGATCTTCGTGGACGGCATTTCCGTCGCGGACCCCAAAACGGACATCAACGCCCTTCGGGCGAACATCGGCTTCGTCGCCCAATCCTTCAACCTCTATCCGCACCTTCGGGTCCTGGACAACGTCACCCTCGCTCCGGTGCACGTCAAAAAGGTGCCCAAAGCGGAAGCGGAGGAAAAGGGCGCGGCGATCCTCGCCTCCCTCGGCCTCGCCGACAAGGTCGCCGCCTTTCCGGCCCAACTGTCGGGCGGACAACAGCAGCGCGTCGCCATCGCCCGCGCCCTGGCCATGGAACCCAAACTCATGCTCTTCGACGAGCCGACATCGGCGCTCGATCCCGAACTCATCAAAGAAGTGCTGGACGCCATCCGAGGCCTCGCCGAGACGGGCATCACCATGGTGGTAGTCACCCATGAGATGAACTTCGCCCGGGAAATCTGCGACCGGATCGTCTTCATGGCCGACGGACGGATCCTGGAAACGGCATCGCCCGGGGAATTCTTCACCGCTCCGAAAACCGAGCGGGCAAGGGATTTCCTGGGAAAAATCCTCAACCGCTGACCGCATGGAATGTTCCTTTCCGAGCGCCGCGGATCGGAAAGGACCTTCTCCAAAATCCCCTTTCGCCCCATACCGCGGACTTCTTTTCTTCCTCTGTCTTTTCTTTCCCAAATCGTGTAGACTGCTACCGAGGCAATATGCATCGGAGGAAACGAAGATGACATCCGTCGACATCCGCGAAAAATATGCCTCATGGATCGTTTTCGCCCTCTTTCTCGTCCTCGCGGGAGGTATCATCGTCGCCGCGAAAGTCTACTACGACCATCATGCCCTCCACTACCGCGAGGAGGTGGCGTTTTCCCTCTCCGCCATCGCGGATCTCAAGGCAGGGGAACTCGTCCAGTGGCGGACGGAACGTCTGGGAGACGGCTCTCTCTTCTCGGGAAACGCGAATTTCTGCGACTTAGTGCGGCGCTTCCTCCTCGATCCCGGAAACGACGAGACCAGGGAGCGAATCCGCATCTGGCTCCTGAGAACCTGGAGCGCCTACGGCTACGACAGGGTCTTTCTCCTTGACGCCGAGGGGAACGAGCGCTTCTCCATCCCGGCTTCGCTCTATCCGGGTTCCCGGATCGTCGCGGAAGGCGCCCGCGAGGCACTCAACTCCGGCAAGGTGACCTTCCAGGATTTCTACCGTGACGAACACGACCGTCGCATCTACCTCACCGTCCTGGCACCGCTTCCGTTCCGGGAGCCCGGCCCCGGAGGAGCGAGCGGTGCGGTGCTCGCCCTGCGCATCGATCCGGAACAATACCTCTACCCCTTCATCAGACGATGGCCCGTTCCCAGCGCCACAGGCGAAACGCTCATCGTCCGCCGAGAGGCGGACTCGTTGGTCTTCCTCAACGAACTCCGCTTTCAATCGGGAACGGCGCTGACCCTGCGACAACCGCTGACAAGGACGGACCTTCCCTCCATCAAAGCCGTACTGGGACAATTCGGCGTCGAAAAGGGGGTGGATTACCGTGGCGAGCCCGTCCTCGCTGCAACGCGGCCGATTCCCGAGTCGCCCTGGTTCCTCGTAGCCCGGATGGACCTGGCGGAAATAGACGCACCCCTGCGGGAACAGGTCTGGATCGTCTCTCTCCTGGTTGGGAGCCTCCTGGGCGCTTCCGGCGCGGGGGTTCTGCTCCTCCTGAAGCATCTCCGGGGAGGGTTCGACCGGGAACGCCTGGCCGCAGCAACACTGCTCGGCATTCACCAGGAACGGCTGGAGATGGCCCAAGCCATCGCCCATGCGGGAAGCTGGGAATATTTGCCCGCGGAGGATGCCATCTGGGGATCCGCGGAAACGTTCCGCATCTGGGGAATGGAAGCGCCCCCATCGGGGAAGGTGCCCTTCGACGAGATCGCGGCGCGTATTCCG
>NZ_JARKPW010000121.1:0-7359 GCF_029975095.1 Aminiphilus sp. | reverse complement strand
GGGCGGCGGCGAGGAGGGCCGCCGCGTCCTTCGTCCAGGCATCCACGATCTCCGCTACGATACGAGTGCGGTAGGTGCCGTAACCCCTGAGTTCCATCCGCTGTCCGAAGCGGCGGGGCAGCTCCTTCAGATCCCGGGGCCCCCGCTCCACGGGAACGCCCAGGCGCTCCGCCAGAACCTCCGGATTCCCCCGGACGAGGCCGGGAAGCACGATCCTGTCGCATTCCTCCGGAGAGACGAGGCGGTCCGCGATCCACTCCACGGTCATGAGAGCAGCCACGGTGATGGGCATGACCTTGATCCGCCAGGGCACGTTCTCCATGCCGCGGAGAATCTCTTCCAGGGCCTCCGCGGCGAGGGTTCCCGTCACGAAAAGCGTGCGAGCCATCGGGCGAGTTCCTCCGGATCGGCCACGACAGTCACGTCCTCGAAGGAGGCGAGCCGGCGCGAATGCTCCAGGTCCACCGCCCGGGGCCGAATGCGTACCCGGTTGCCCGAGGGGGTGACGGACCACGTCTCCGGCACCGTGTCCGTGGGAAGGACCAGGGCGGGGACGCCGGATTTTCCCGCCTGGGCGAAGAGAGTGGAGACCAGGCTGTCCGAGAGGCCGAGGACGAACTTGGCCACGGAGTTGGAGGTCGCAGGGGCGACCACCAGAAGACGGTAGCGGCCCCCGGAGAACCGCCCCGAGAGGGGAACGGACGCCGTGGTATCCCGGAACACCGGTCGTTCCGCGAGGAGATCCCCGAGACGGTACATCCGCACCACCTCCTCCGCCGCCCGGGAGAGAAAGAAGTCCACATCGTCCCGGGATGTGGCGATCCGGAGCGCATCCTCAAGAAAATGTCCCGCCCCGGTGACGCACCAGGCGATGCGCCCTGCGCATGTTCCGTCCCTCACGACCATCCCTCCCGAAGCCACGCGTCGAGGGAGGTGTGCTTCGCCCTCGGACACCCTTCCTCGATCTCTCCGCGGATCTCCGCGAGCGTTCCCTGGTATTCCGCAAAGGCGTTGTGGCGATGGATGCTCTCCAGATTCTCCTGCCGGGCGAGCACGAAGGTGTTCCCGGGGAAATCCGCGTAGACGAGGAGCAGGTTCCGAAGCATTTCCCGCACCACGTCCTCCACAAAGCGAGGGTTACGGTGCGCCTTGTTGACCAGAAAGAACTCGTCGGGGCGCTTGAGGAGTTCGTAGACCTCGGAGCTCATGGAGACCTCCACGATGGACACGAGGTGTTCCGCACGAATGCCCTCGCCGCCTCCCATGAGAAGCGTGCCCCGTCCCCGTTGATTGTGGGAGGGGATAGGGAGCAGGTCCAGGATCTTCTCGACCTGCGTCTCCGAAAAGCCCTCGTCCAGGAGGAGCTGCCGTTCGTAGGAGCGGACCATCTCCTGGGCGCAGGGACAGACCGTGAGACCGTCCACCTCGACGCCCACGAGATGGCGTGTCCGCTCTCCGTCGCTCGCGGCGATGGAGAGAAAGGTAGCCATGTCCTCCACGCGCTTTCCCGAAATGGGGGTGATCCGGGCAAGGGGATAGCGCGCACGGATGCTGACCTGGGAGAAGCGGGCCTTCTGCGCCCGGGCGACGGCGAGGGCGAGGCGCTCCGCCAGGGATTCCACGTCGGGAAAGGCGCTCGCGGTGAGTTCTTCCACCAGTTCCTCCAGCGCGTCGGAGAAGCGGGACATGTGCACCCCCGCCTGTTCCGGGCCGAGGTCGGCGAAGAGGTCGAGCCAGGCGTGAAACAGAGCGGGATCCGACCGCTCCGAGCCTCCGAGGCGAATGACCCGCTCCAGGTTGGTCACCCCCACCCGGGAAAGTCCCACGGACACTTCGGGAGCGCATTGCTGCGGATCGCCGGAGAGGCGGAGCCGGAGGCTCCGCTCCACTTTGCGCACGCCTTGGGTTCCCACCGCCTCGGCCAGCTCCGCCGCGGAACGCCCCAGAAGGGGATGCGGAAATTCCGGGGCGATCTCCGCCAGAGGAATCAGCATGAACCCCCTTTCGGCGATGCGGGGATGGGGCACCACAAGATCCGTCTCGTCGATGCACCGCTTTCCGTAGAAAAGCAGGTCGATGTCGATGGGACGCGGCGCGTTTCGGAAAGGGCGCAGGCGGCCCATGCGCTTTTCGATGCGCAGCAGAAATTCCAGCAGTTCCCTGGGCTTCAGGTCCGTGGCCACCTCGCACACGGCGTTGAGAAAAGGCGGCGCTCCTTCGCACCCCACGGGATCCGTCTCGTAGAAGGAGGAAAGACGGCGCACGGTCGTCCTGGCTCCCAGATACTGCAAGGCCTGGAGGAGATTTCCCTGGCGGTCGCCGAGGTTCGCCCCGAGACTCAGAAAGATTCGTTCGTCCCCGTTCACGTTCACGTTTTCGAGCACGGCACCACCTCCCGGTGCGGAAATTCCCCCTCCTCCAGGGCATAGTTCTCGAAGGCCACGGAATAGGTCTCGGAGAACTGTTTCCGGAGTCGCGGCTCAAGACTCTCGTCGAAGGGCGGAACCACGCAGAGCCTCCGCCCCGAGACCTCTTTGACGATTTTGCCGTCCCGGATGACCACCTCGCCCCCCTTCACCAGATGCCGAACCCGGGAAAGAGCGCGGCGGCAGGAAGGATATTTCGCACAACGGCAGGGCGTTCCGTCGGTGAAGACCCGGTCGTAGAGCGCCACGTCGGCGTCGGCGCCCACGCCGAGATGTCCCTTGTTCCGCAGGCCGAGAATTCTCGCCGGAGCCGCCCGGGTGATCACGGCGATCTCCGAGAGGGAATACTCCCGGTCCAGGGAGGGGAGGAGCGCTCCAGAGCGGACCTTCGGCGGAAGGGTGGCGATGACCTCCTCCCGGTAGCTCCGGTCCATGAGGAGTCGCATGATCTGAGGATAGCAGAAAAAGGGGCCGCCGTTGGGATGGTCCGTGGTGAGAGCGAGCCGCCAGGGATCCCGGAGGAGGAGAAAGAGTTCCAGACCGGTGATCCACTGTTCCGCGGAAAGACGGCTCCTTTGGTCGTAGGTGAGAGGAAGAACGCCGCCGCCGCCTTCTCCCTCCACGTCGTCGTTGATCCACTTCGCCCCGGTGAGGCGGTGGAGAGCATACTCCAGCGGTCCGTCGGAGGTCATGGTCGTGGCCCCGCCGAAGACGATCTGCCCCACGTCGAGGGAGAGTGCTGTCGCCTCCAGGGCCGTCGCCACCCGGGAGGCAGCGGAGCGGAAGAGGGAGCTTCCCTCGCCGGCCTCCTCGTAGCTCAGAAACTGGAGATGGCAGAGGTGTCCTCCCAGTCCGTCGAGCGTTTTCACGGTGTCCACGGTGGTGCCCGCGCTCCGGGCCTGTCCGAGGTTGATGCCGTGCACGTGCAGTGGATGGGGGAGGCCGAGCTTCCGCACTGACTCGGCGAGGCCGGAGAGAATTTTCCGGGGCGTGACGCCGAAGGAGAGCACCTCCTCGTCCAGGGAGGAGACGTTGCGCCCCCATTTCCAATTCTCCACGCCCCCCGGATTGACGACCTTCGCCGCGTAGGCTCCGGTGGCGCGGAGGATCCAGGCCACGTAGTGACGGAGCAGCTCCTCCTCCCCCCGGGCGAGGCATTCGAGGACGAAGTGGTTGTTTCCGAGGGTGAGAAAGAGCCCCTTGTCCACCATGGGGAGATCCTCCAGCTCTTCCTGGGCGTGGCGGGCGAAGAGCGGCGCCGACGCGGCCTCCATCACGGTGGTGTAGCCCATCTCGGCGTAGAGATAGCCCGAGAGGAAGACGGAGGGAACGGTAAACCCCGATCCGGAGCGGAGAAGTCCCTCCCGGGGGCGCACGTGTTCCCGGGAGTCCTCGGGGCGGAGCTTCCGTCCCAGATTCTCCTTGCCTCCCGCCAAGAGGCTGTGCAGGTCCACGCCTCACGGCAGCACCACCATCCCCTCCGCGTCGAGCACCTCCGCCTCGGGCATCGGCGAAGACGGGGGCGCCACGATGCGTCCATCCCGGATCCACAGATCCCGGACCTCGCCATCGACGCCGTTCGCGGGATCGACGATGCGTCCGCCCCGTATGCGGATCATGGTGTCACCTCCTCGAGCAATCGCCCCAGAATCTCCTCGTCGGAGGGGCGCCGCGGCGGAAGAAAGGGGCGAAGCCGCAGGGGAACGCCGTCCATCCGGTAGGCGCTCCCGGGAGCGTCGATGCCCGCCTTTCCCGTGGGCAGCCAGACCGTGGCGCCCCGGGCGGTGAGGCTCTCCTCCGGATCAAGGACGACCGTCGGAATCGACGCAAGGCACGCCGCCGCCCTGCTCGGAAAATGCGCCGCCGGATCGGAGGCGAGAATGAGCGCCGCATCCGCATCTCCCCGGCGGAGCAGGTCCACGGCGGTGAACTCCCCCGGGCCGTACCGGGGATATCCCCTGGCGTAGCTCACGGCGAAGGGAAAGCCGCTCTGCCAGGTGAGGACCTGGTCGGCGCCGGTGACGTTGCCGTGCCCCCGCAGAGGGATCACCGAGAAACGAGTGTAGGCGTTCAGCTCCGCCACGAGGCGGAACAGTTCCGCCACGTTCACGTCTCTCCCCCGGGTCATGGTGAGCCCCATGCCCATGAAGGCGACCCCGTAGCGACAGCTTTTGAGCCGCGTCGCCACGTCCCGGAGCACCGCGAGAGACACGCCGCCCACGCAGGTCCCCTCTTGCTCCCGGAGAGGTTTTTCGCGGACAAGGGCACGAAGGGTCGTGAGCACCTCGAAATCGCACCCCGGATCGACCCGGAGAAAGAGATCCGCCCCCCGCGCCCCCGGCGTGAGGCGCACATCGACGAAGATCACCGTCCTTCCCTTGCGTCCCTCGGGGACGAAGCGCCCCTTCGCGGCGGTGGAGTAGCGGGCGAAGTGCCGTGGATGCGAGGCCGCGGGATTACACCCCCAGAAGAGGAGCAGATCCGCCCGGCTCCGCATCTCGCCGAGGGTGCAGGTGGGTTCTCCCACGGCCTGCATGGCAAGGCCCGTCGGGCCGTGGCAGACCGAGGAGGTGCTGTCCACGAAGGCTCCCAGGCGATCCGCCAGGGAGACCGCTTTCCGGATCGCCTCCGTTGAGGCCGAGGAGAGGCCGTACAGAAGAGGGCTTCGGGAGGCCTTCAGGATGCGCGCCGCCTCGGCGAGGGCCTCCTTCCAGGATGCTTCCTCACCCCGAATGCGGGGGAGGGAGGGTTCCGAGGCGTAGTCCAGAAAATGCGCCCTGCCGTTCGGGCAGGCCCGGCTCACCGAGGAAATGCGGCCGTCCTCGTGCTCCACGGTGATGTCGTCGCAGAGACAACCGCAGAACGTGCAGGTCACGTGTTCCGTCCGTTCCGTCACAGGGGCTCCACCTCC
Organism: Aminiphilus sp.; assembly: GCF_029975095.1. Lineage (NCBI taxonomy): Bacteria > Thermotogati > Synergistota > Synergistia > Synergistales > Aminiphilaceae > Aminiphilus > Aminiphilus sp. The sequence continues at coordinate 2,022 of NZ_JARKPW010000121.1, read as the reverse complement.
ACGGGAATTCCCTTGAAGGAGGGCATGCCCGTTCCCTCCGTTGCATCACCCACGAGGGCATTCGCGAAAGGCCCCAAGGGAAGGAAGAGGAGTCCCGCGGGCAGCTCCGCGGAAAAGAGCCGCACCTCCGCCGTGCCGTGCTCCGTGCGGAGAAGGGCCGCTCCTCCCTCGGCGAGGGAAAGGGCCGCCAGGTTTTCCGGGGCGATCTCCCCCCGGCTGACCGCAGCGCGGTACTCCTCGGAGCACTTTCCCTTGTGCATCCCCGCCGCCTGCTCCAGGGTTCTTCCCGTCACGAGGACGAGCCGCAATCCCATCGCTCCGCCTCCCCTCTCTCCCAGTGAAAAACCCGGTCCCCGATCTCCCGGCGAACCCGGAGCGCCGCCGCCCGAAGCGCTTCGAGACACTCCTCCCGGGTTTTCCCCTGTCCGAAGACCGTACAGACGGGGTTGCCTGCGGATATCACCTCTCCATCGTGGGGAATGTCGGCGCGCCCCGACGCCCGCCATTCTCCGGTGGCGGAAACGGTCACCTTCCGCCTGGCAAAGACGATTCCCTTTCCGAAAAAACCGCTTTCCGGACGGAAGGATTCCTCGAAAAGTACGCCACGACAGGCCCGGACATGCTCTCCGAAGAGAGACCGCCCCAAAAGCGCCTCAAGCACCTCCAGCGAGGCGGAGGGGCGCGGATTGATCTCCACGGGAACAGGAAGGCGTTCTCCCTTCCTTCCGACGAGAACGAAATCCACGGTGTTGAGACCCCGAAGGGAAAACGCCTCGGTCAGGGCCTCCGCCATCCGTCGGAGAAGTACCTCCGCCCGTTTTTCCTCCTCCGTGTCCGGCGCAAAGGCGAGGGGCGCCACGTTGCCGCACCAGGCAAAGGGTTTTCCTCCGAACTCCTTCCTTCCGATCAGTTGTTCCGTACATCCCACCGGAACGGCGCGCTTCCCGTCCGCGAGAAAGGTGAAACTCCCCGACATGCCCGGAAGAAATTCCTGGAGCACGTTCCCCCGGGGCAAAACCTCACCCCTCCAGAAGTGAATTCCCGCGCCGGCGGCGCTTCGTCGGGGTTTTACGAGCCACCGCCCTCCGCTTCCCGCCCGTCCTTCCTCTCCGGGGAAGCGCATCTCCGGCGCCGGGAGGTCCGCCTTCCGCAGAACCTCCCCCAGCCGTTTCCAGTCGCGAACCGCCACAAGCACCTCCGGCGGATTTCCCAGAAGTTCCCGCCTCCGGCCGAGCCTGGCCACGAGGGCGGGGTGATTCTCCACCCCTCCCGCGTAGACGAGGGCATCCCCGGAGAGCCGCTCCGCCGCGGTGAGAAGCCCCGCCGGAGAAAAGGACTTTTTCAGATCTCTCAGGACGGAAACGCTCTCCACCCGATCCCGGAGATCCCTGTCGCCGAAGTAATCCGCCGCCCGGACCGAAAAGCCTCCGGAGAGAGCGGACTCCGCCAGAAAGCGGGCGCTGTAGGCCACCAGGAGAATGCTCACGCCGTCATGTGCTCCCTTGCCTCCGCAAAGATCTCCTCGGCGTCCCAAATGCGGTCTTCCGCCTCGAAGAGCCGTTTCAAGCATGCCTTGTGGACCCGCATCTTCAACTCCCCGATGCCGAGCGCGCCGAAGAGGATCTTTCCCTCCCGCTCCCGACCGTTCCATCCGGGCTTGATGCCCTCGATGCCCGCGGGAGGAACGGCGTTGCAGTCCGCCAACACCTTCAGCTCCGGAAGCGCCGTCCAGACCGACTCCGAAAGGAGCGTCACTCCTGCGGCGCCCGCGGCGAGCACTACCTCCACCCCTTCGAGGATGCGCCGCGTCTCCTCTGACGACGTAGCGGCCACGGGACGAACGGCGACGGCGAAGCGCTCCCGCAGGGACAGGGCTGCCGCTTCAGCCCTGGAAAAGGTTCGCGACGCCAGGAGTACCTGCGCTCCCTCCTTTGCCAGAAGCGCCGCGGCCCTACATCCCACCGGCCCCGTCCCCCCAAGAACCGCCACGTGCTTTCCTCCGATCCCCCCTGCGGCGGCGGC
>NZ_JARKPW010000111.1:0-11188 GCF_029975095.1 Aminiphilus sp. | reverse complement strand
GAAGTTGGCAAACGCTACGACTGCGGCGACTATTTCCTGCCCCAGCTCATCGCCGCCGCCCAGGCCGCCCAATGTGTCTGTTCGCGGGTGCAGGAACGCATCTCCGCCAAAGGCGAAGTTCTGGACCGGGGGAAAATACTCCTCGCCACCGTGGAGGGCGATCTGCACGATCTGGGCAAGAACGTGGTGGGCACGGTGCTCAGGAGCCACGGCTATTCCGTGCGGGACCTCGGCAAGAACGTTCCTCTCCAGCGGATTCTCGACGCCATCAACGAGGAGCGCCCCCGGATCGTCGGCCTTTCCGCCCTCATGACCACCACCATGCTCGAAATGGAGCGGGTCGTGTGGTCTCTCCACGATCTCCAGCCCGACGTGAAGGTTATTGTGGGAGGCGCCTCGGTGACGTCCTCCTTTGCTGAGAAAATCGGTGCATCCGGGTTCGCTCCCGACGCGGTAAGTGCCGTGCGGCTTGTGGAGCGCCTCCTCGGGGACGCTCCGGCGGTGAACTGACATGTTCATCCGCGATCTTTTCCGACGGCGCAGACCCGTTGTTTCCTTCGAGATCTTTCCTCCCAAACGGGAATATCCTCTGGAAACCGTCTACGCTACGGTGGAGGCGCTCCGGGATCTCGGGCCGGATTTTATCAGCGTGACCTACGGCGCGGGAGGCAGCAGCCGGGAGCGCACCGTGGATATTGCCGCGGCAGTGAAGGACCGCTGGGGGCTCACGCCCCTGGCACACCTCACCTGCCTGGAACAGACCGAGGCCGAGGTGGACGCCGTCCTCGACACGCTTCGCGAGCGGGGGGTACATAATATCCTCGCCCTCCGTGGCGATCCTCCCCAGGTCTCTTTGGGGGGCTCCTCCTCCGGTGGGGAGGACTTCCATTTTGCCGCGGATCTGGTGCGCCACATCACCACGCGCCATCCCGGGGCGTTTTCCATCGGGGCCGCCGCTTATCCTGAAGGGCACGCCACCTGCGACTCCCTTGAGGAGGATCTCCGACACCTCAAAGAAAAGGTCGAAGCGGGTGTCGATTTTCTCGTGACGCAGCTCTTCTTCGACAATGATCTTTTCTTCCGCTTCGCCGAACGCCTGGATGCCATGGACGTGCGGGTTCCCGTGACGGCAGGGATCATGCCCGTTCTCAACGCCCGGCAGATCGGCCGCATCGTCTCCCTCAGCGGTGCCTCCATCCCTCCCAAGTTCGCCCGCATCATGGCCCGCTACGAAAACGCCCCGGAGGCACTCGCCGACGCGGGCATCGCCTACGCCACGGAGCAGATCATCGACCTTCTTTCCTGGGGTGTGGCGGGAGTCCATCTCTATACCATGAATCGACCGGACGTGACGCGTCGGATCATGGCGAACATCGCCTCCGTGCGTTCCACTCTCGTGGAGGGGGCGAGCTCTCCGTGATCGTCGACGCCCATGTTCACCTCACTCCACCCCGTATCGCCGCGGAGTGGCGCGACATCGCCGAGAACGAACCCTATTTCGCCCTGCTCGCCGGAAGCAAGGTCCACAAATGGGGAACGGCGGAGGAATTGGTGGCGCGCATGGATGAAGAAGGCGTGGACGAGGCCTGGACCTTCGGATTCGCCTTCCGGAGCATGGAACTCTGTCGGGAGTGCAACGACTATGTGCTCGACGCGGCGAAGCGCTTTCCCGGCAGGATTCGTCCTCTCGCCGTCGTGCCGCCCCTCGATCCCGCCGTGGAGAGCGAGATCCTCCGCTGCCGTGATGCGGGGTGCATCGGTGTGGGGGAACTCTTTCCCCAGGGGCAGGAATGGGACATCACGGACCTGCGGCAGACTTGGCGCCTGGCGGGGCTCTGCGACGAGGCCGGACTGTTTCTCCTGCTGCACACCGCGGAACCCGTGGGACACGACTATCCCGGCAAAGGGAATGTAGGCCCCCGCGAGGCGGCGGCCTTCTGCACGAATCATCCCGAAGTGCGGGTCGTCCTCGCCCATTGGGGTGGAGGGCTCTGGCTCTACGAGTGCATGCCCGAGATGCGTCTCGTTCTCGCCAACGCCTGGTACGACCTGGCGGCATCCCCATTTCTCTACGCGCCGGAAATGCTTCGTGCCGCCTCCGCTGCAGGAGTGGGGCACAAACTGCTCTACGGAAGCGATTTTCCCATCCTTTCCCGGAGACGGTACGACCGGTTTTTCGACGAAGCGGCGCTTGATGACGGTTTTGTTCGCGCCGTTTTGGGAGGAAACGCGGAGAAGCTCCGTTTGGGGAGGCATGCCTGATGGGATGGGACGATGCGGTCATCAACGCGGGAAAGCTTGAAAATCTCCAGAACGACCCCGGTGCATCCCCCTCGGGTGCCGCGGAGGAGTTCCGCGGACTGGTCGCTCTTCCCGGCCTGATGCTACAGTCCGGCAGAACTCTTCCGGGAGCGGTGCATGCCTATGCGAGGTACGGCGAACTCAACGAGACGAGAGACAATGTGGTGCTTCTCTGTCATGCTCTCACAGGAAGCCACCACGTCGCGGGGACGGACGCGCCGGGGCTTCCCGGGGCATGGTGGGATGCTCTCGTTGGTCCCCATCGGGCTCTCGACACCTCCCGCTACTGCGTCTTCTGCTTCAATATCCTCGGCAGCCCCTACGGCAGCACGAGTCCCGTCTCGCCCGTTCCGGAGACGGGTGTGCCCTACGGCATGCATTTTCCCGTCATTACCGTGCGCGACATGGTTGAGGCCCAGCGTATCGCGCTGGAACAGCTCGGCGTGCGCCGTATCGCTGCGGTGGTGGGTGGTTCCCTTGGGGGTATGCAGGCTCTCGAATGGCTTTTATCCCATCCCGACAGGGTGGATCGCTGCGCCGTCGTGGCCGCTCCCTGGAGGCTCTATCCCCAGGCCATCGCCTTCAACGAAGTGCAACGCCAGGCCATCATGGCCGATCCCGCCTGGCAGGGTGGTGCCTATCCTCCCGGCGAGGGGCCCAGAAAGGGGCTTTCCGTGGCGCGTATGCTCGCCATGATCACCTATCGGAGCGAACAGGTCTTTGTAGACCGTTGGATGCGGAGTGTCGCACGGGGAAATCCCCTGGAGTGGGAGGGGCAGTTTCAGGTGGAAAGCTACCTGCATCACCAGGGAGAATCGCTTGTGCGGCGTTTCGACGCCAATTGCTATCTCTACCTCTCCCGGGCGATGGACCTGCACGATGCCGGAGAGGGACGGAGCCCGGAATTCCTCCGCAGTGCTCTTGCGGGGAAACATCTGCTCGCCGTGGGTATCGGAAGCGACCTGCTCTTTCCCAACTGGCAGGTGGAGGAGCTGTCCCGCATCGCCGCAGATCGGGGCGCGCATGCCACCTACGAGGAGATCGAGAGTGACCACGGGCACGATGCCTTTCTCATCGACATCGACCAGGTGGACGAGATGTTGCGGCGCTTCTGGCGCTCCAGCGGCCTTTGACGTACGGGACGGCGCTTTTTCGAGTGCCTTTCCCGCAAAAGAAAGTGCCCTTGCCGTGAACGTCACGGAACATCCCTTCGGAATCACCGGAAAAAACGAGGCGGTCACCCTCTATCGTCTGGAAGGGGGCGGGCTGGTTCTCTCGTGCCTGAACTACGGCGGGGCGGTGGTGGAGCTTCTCGCACCCGACCGGGAGGGGGTGATGCAGAATGTCGTGCTCGGTTACGACGATCTCGCGGGATACGAGAAAAACCCCAACTGGTTCGGTGTCCTCTGCGGTCCTACGGCGGGGCGCATTTCCGGCGCATCCTTCTCGCTCGATGGAAATACCTTTTCTCTCACTCCCAACGATGGTACCGCCTGTCTGCATGGTGGTACCTGCGACCTCTCTCGTCGTCTCTGGCAGGGGGAGTCCTTCCGCGAATCCCGCCGGGTCGGGCTTCGTCTGCGCACTGTGAGTCCGGACGGGGAAGGCGGCTATCCGGGGAGAGTGCGGCTGTGCGTCACCTACACCCTCGACGACGAAGGTGCGTTCGTCATCGACTACGCGGGAGAGACGGACAGCCCGACGCTCCTCGACCCGACCTTTCACGGGTATTTCAACCTCTCCGGAGACCGCGCCGCCTCCGGTCTGGACCAGGAACTGCGCATCGACGCCGAGATGTTTCTCCCCCTTGATGCGCGCCACCTTCCGGAGCCTCCGTTGTCGGTGGAGAAAACGCCCTTCGACTTCCGACGTTCCGTGTCGATCCGGAAAAACCTGGAGCGTCCGCATCCCCAGGTGGTACGCGGGCGGGGATACGACCATGCCTTTGTGCTGCGTACTTCCGGCGAGGGATTCCCTTTCGTGCCCCAGGTGCGGCTGTGTGATCCTGTCTCGGGGCGAGTGCTCGAAATGACCACGTCGGAACCGTGCGTGGTGTTCTACTCGGGAGGGTGGATCGCCGAAGGAGAACGTCTGCGCGGAGGTGTTGTGAGCGCTCCTCATGCGGGTATCGCCCTGGAGGCGCAATGGTATCCCAATGCGGTGAACAGCCCCTTTCTTCCCCTTCGGGTTCTCCGTCCCGGAACGGTCTTCCGGAGCCGTACGGTCTATCGGTTCAGCGTTGTCCGAAGTTTTTCCCCGGAGGAGTGAGACCTGGTGCAACGGTCCGGGGATGTTCTGCATCGAGAAAGGGTGTGCGGACACGGGGACATGCTTTCTTCCGGTGCGACTTGGCTCAGGAAATGCGGCGGGCCCCCTCGCCCGCGGTGGTGCGCAGGAATGTGCATTCCCTGCCGGTGAAGCCCAGGTAGCTTTTTCCCACAGCCTCCACGAACTCCTCGTATCCGCCGCGTTCCACCAGGGCGATGGCGCACCCGCCGAAACCACCGCCGGTCATTCGGGCTCCGAGACACGACCATTGCTGCCACGCCGATTCCACAAGGCAGTCCAGATCACGTCCCGTGACATCGTAATCGAACTGCAGGGAGAGGTGCGAGGCGTTGAGAAGCGCTCCGAAACGCCGCAGCCGTTCCGTCCCGCCGGACTCGTTCCGGCGCAGCAGTCGCACCGCGGCGATGGTTCGGCGGTTTTCCAGGACCGCGTGGCGGGCCCGGCGGCGGCAGACCGGATCTTCGATTGCCGAAGACCAGTCCTCGAACGTCGCCTCGTCCAGTTCTCCAAGACTCCCCACGGCGAGCCCGGCGTTGCGGAGTGACTGCAGTGCCCGTTCGCATTCCTCCCGGCGCTCGTTGTACTTGGATCCCGCCAGTTCCCGCGGCGCGTTGGAGTTCATGATGACGAGATCGCAGTCGCCGAGATCGAGCGGCACCTCCTCGTGAAGGAGTGTCGCGCAGTCCAGGAAGAGCGCCGTGTCGGCTCGGCCCAGGGCGATGGCGAACTGATCCATGATTCCCGACTGCACGCCGATGAAGCGGTTCTCCGTCTCTTTTCCCAGAAGCGCCATACGGATTCGCCCAGCCTGGTCCTCCAGACCGAGCCCGAAGAGGCCGGAGAGCATCGTCGCTGTGGCCAGCTCGATGGATGCGGAGGACGAAAGCCCCGCCCCGGTGGGAAGATCCCCCAGATAGACCGCGTCGAACCCCCGGTCCACGGGAAAGCCCGCGTCCCGGAAAATACGCACCACACCCTTGGGATAGTTCGCCCAGTCCGAGCCCGGACTCCGTTCCATGCGATCCATGGAACATGTCGCGATGCCCCGGTGGGGGACGTTGCCGGAGTAGAGCCGGAGCGTCCGGTCATGCCGCAGCCGCGCCGCCATCCATGTTCCCGGCGTGATGGCACAGGGGAAGACATGTCCACCGTTGTAATCCGTGTGTTCTCCGATGAGGTTGACGCGCCCCGGGGCGAAGGTGACGAACACCTCTCCCGTGTCGCCCCCGAAGATCTCCTTGAAGAGTGTGCGGATTGTTTTTTCCGTCATGACCGACCTCCAGAGGATGATGTTTTTGGAGAACGAAAGATTCCCCTTTTCCAGGGAGTGTGTCGTTCCCGTCACGGCCAGTCGCTCTCTCTCCGTTTTTCAGTGGAGGCTACGCTCCAAACGCAATGGCTTTCAGAAAGAAAGACAACAGGCAAAACGACTCGGGAGAGGATGGCATTTGCTGAAAATGGAACTGTCACACGCCGGACCCGACGAAGACGTGGCTTATATGCGCTGCCCTCCATCTTAGCGCAAAGGAACGGAAAATGTCCCTCTCCGCCCTCCGGTCAGGCAAACACGGGCTGGGCCTGTGAGCCCTGCCTTGTTGCGCTTGACGTGACACTTCAGGGTTGATAAATTTGTAGCATTAAATCAATAGAGTATTGTTGAGGCAAGTGGCTTGCGTCGACCGGGTACGGTGGTAAACTGGAGACTCTGGACGCAACGTGGATTGATCGGGGGACCCTCGTCGACCGGGTACGGTGGTAAACTGGAGACAGATCATGTTCCGTTCGCTGTCCTTCTTCGAACGGACAGATCGCTCTCTTTCCAGGGGGTCACGGTTCAGGCCGCACGATCACGGTAAAGGTGGAGGTGGTGAATGCAAGGTGAAAAAATGGCAAAATATTGATTAATTTAATTCGAAGGGAGATGAAGTGAGTGAAGAACAGGAAAATGCTCGTGCTGGGAATGATAGCGGTGCTGCTTCTGGGCCTGCTGGCCGTCGGCAATCCCTCGGTGGCTGCGGAGAAGGAAATCAAGTGGAAATTCCAGAGCCATCACACTCCGGGCTCCCTCGCGGTCGAAAAAGCGATCAAGCCCTTTATCGAGAGGGTGGAGAAAATGTCCGGGGGCAGGCTGAAGATCAGCCTGCATTACGCCGGTGAGCTTGTTGATTATGCGGAAGTGGATGCGGCGCTCCAGGGGAACATGATCCAGATAGCGAATACCAGCTCGTTGTTCTTCCGGGGAGCCATGCCCATGGGATGGGTGTCCGCGCCCAATATGCCCCCCTTCATTACCCGGACCAACGACGAATTCAACGAACTCTTCCATCATAGAGGCATCGACACCTTGGTAGGAGAGGCGCTGGCGGATCGGGGTATTAAATTCCTCGGCAGCCATAGCGTGGGCAACACCTACTTCTGGAGCAAGAAACCGATCAAATCCCTGGAAGATCTGAAGGGATTCAAGGTGAGGTTCTTCGGATCCATGTCGGATTTCGTGGAACACTTCGGAGCTTCTCCGGTCATGCTTCCGCACCCGGAGACCTACATGGCTATCGCCACGGGGACCCTCGACGGCAGCGGTACCGCATGGTGGCTCTACCGGGACCTCAAGCTCTACGAGGTGTGCCCGTATTTCATCGGCCCGGCCCTGCAGGTTCCTCAGGGGATGGAACTCTGGGCGTCCAAGGCGGCATGGGATGCCCTGCCGGAAGATCTCCAGATGATCGTCGAGACGGCGGCGCAAGCCTTCAACACGGATTATATGGACGCCGTCACCATGGAAGAGCGTGAGATGTTCAATAAATCCTTCAAGGAGTGGGGCACCACGTACATTGAGTTCAGCGACGAGGACGTGAAGAGAATCGTCACTGAATTCTCCCTGCCCTACCTGGACAAGGTCGCTGCCGAGCAGGGGCCGAAGGATGCGAGAGTTGTCAAGGCGGTCGAGATCATCAAACAGTTCATGAAGGATTACGGATACATAGAATAAACGAACGCGAGAGGCGCCCCCCTTCTCTTCCAAGGGGAGGGGGGTTTTTACGGGTTTTAGCGACGGATGTTTTTCGACGAGGTGATGGGAAGTGCGATTTTTACTTGGCTTTATCGGATTTGTGGATACCATGAATGACCGAATGGGGAAAATCGTCAGTTTTCTCGTCTATCCGGTCATGCTCGTATTGGTGTACGAAGTGGTCATGAGGTATGCCTTCAACAGGCCGACCATCTGGGCCCATGAGACGTCCTGCATGCTCTATGGAGCACACTTCGTGCTTGGAGGAGCCTATGCACTGCGGCACGATGCGTTCGTCAACGTCGAGGTGTTTTACATGCGGTTTCCCAGACGCACCCAAGCGATCGTCGACCTTGTCACCTGGACGATGTTCTATATCTTTGTGGGCGTCATGCTCTGGAAAAGCCTGCCCTGGGCCTGGACAAGCTTTTCGGTGAAGGAATTCTCCAACAGCACCTGGGGACCTGCGGTCTGGCCGGTCAAGTGGACCATCCCCTTTGCGGCCTTTTTCATGTTGCTCCAGGGAATGACAAAGACGATCAAGGACAGCTATCTGGCCGTTACCGGACGCGAACTCGTGCCTGTGGCGGACACCGAAGATGCTGTCAGAAGCTGAGGTGCTTCCATGGACATAGGGGTCATTTCGATTCTCCTTTTCGGCAGCATGTTCCTTCTGTTGGCCTCAGGTCTTCCCGTCGCCTTCGTTCTTGGCGGACTGGCTACGGTCTTTACCGCGATCTTCTGGGGGCCCGAGTCTCTCTTCATCATCGTCGCCAGGACGTATTCCATGATGTCCACCACGACACTGGTGGCCGCTCCCCTTTTCGTTCTGATGGCGACCGTACTGGAGCGTTCCGGTGTGGCGGAGGATCTCTTCGAGATGATGTACCGGTGGTCGGGGGGCGTCAAGGGAGGCTTGGCGGTCGGCACGGTCTTTGCCTGCACGCTCATCGCCGCCATGTCCGGCATCGCCTCCACGGGAGTGGTGGTGATGGGCGTCATGGCCCTTCCCGCCATGCTCAAACGAGGCTACGACAAGAGAATCGCCACAGGATGCATTCTGGCCGGAGGAGTTCTGGGACCGCTTATCCCTCCCAGTATTGCATTGGTGCTTTACGGTACGATCGCCCAGGTCTCCATCGGCGGCCTCTTCGCCGGAGGAATGGGCGCGGGAATGCTGTGCTCGCTGCTGATCATCGGGTACATACTGATCAAATGCCACATGAATCCTGAGTTGGGGCCGCCTATTCCTCTGGAGGAGCGATCCGACTGGGGAGCCAAGGTGGCTTCGCTGAAGGGAGTCATTCTTCCACTTCTCCTGATCACCGCCGTTTTGGGTTCCATCTATTCGGGTATCGCCACGCCCACCGAGGCGGCGGCCGTGGGTGCGTTCGGCGCTTTCGTGTGCAGTGCCATCCACAGACGGTTGAACTGGGAGCTGCTCAAAAGCGTGGCCTATACCACCATAAAGGTACAGGGCTTCATGATGTGGATTCTTTTCGCCGCCCAGGCATTTGCGGCCGTCTACATGGGTTTGGGTGCCTCGCGGATGGTTATTCGGCTGGTCGAGACCTATGAAATCGGCTGGTGGACCATGCTGATCGCCATACAGGTCGTCTGGTTCCTTCTCGGGCTCGTCATCGATGCGTGGAGCATTCTGATGATCACCCTTCCCATTCTTCTTCCGATCCTTCCGTTGTACGGCTTTGATCCTCTCTGGCTGGGTGTTCTCTACGCCGTCAACACGCAGACGGGATACCTGACGCCGCCCTTCGGCACCATGCTGTTCATGATGAAGGGGATCGCTCCCAAGGAAGTCACCATGAACGACATTTACCGCTCTATCGTGCCCTTCGTGGCGACCCAGCTGGTCTGCCTTGCCCTGTGCATCATCTTCCCGAAGATCGTCACCTGGCTTCCCGATCTCCTCTTTAAGTGAGGATATCGCTGAGCCGGGGCGGGAACCGGAAAACCCGGATGAGGTGGAAAAACGACGAAGGATCCTGTCGAAGGGTGATTCTGTCCGCCTTCCGGGTGGCACTCGACCCAGGGAGTTCGTCATCGATCAGCGGTGTGGGGTTGTGAAAAACGACGCGGCGTAGAAAAAAACGCGGATCGAAGCGTTTCGGCTCCTTGCACAGCGGAGTGCGGTGTTTTCCCGGGCCGATTTTGGGGAATGCTCGCAATTGAAAAGAGCTCGCTGCCATCTCAGACGCCGGCGCTGGATTTTGTTGCGCCGGCGGAGTTCGATTTTTCTTGAAAAGCCGGTTTACCCACTGGCTGGTCCGGACGGCGGAAACATCGACTCTGCCGGAAAGCCTGGCCAGTGCTTCTCTTCCTTCAAGCAATGTGACGTGGCATGTCACTTTCGAACTTCCGTGAGCGTTGCCGCTGTTCTGCCTGGGGTTCCCGCGATGTTTTTCTCTTTCCCGATACAGACTGTCTCCAGCCGTGATTTCCTCGTGCCACTTTCGGAAGGTCTCTCAAGTTCGCCGTGTCCCGAAAAGTGACGTTTTCTCACAATAAAGAAACGTTTTTCTTCCCCCGGTAACATTCTGTTTCCGCTACGCCCGACCCGTATCCTTGACAGATTTTGAAGAGGACGTTACGCTTTTGCCGATCATGAAGGCATGAGCGAGTGGTTTGGGTGTTTATGATATGAAGATGGGATTTTGTTTTGAAAAAGAGTGACGATCCGGGATCTTTCGCGGTGTTTTTCTTAAGAAAAAGAGAATTTTCCTGGGTAGGGCAGCGGAAGGAATGTCGTTTTTGTTGACATTTCCCCAGGAGAGTTTTCCTTTCGGGCCTCTCTGTTTCATGTTTTTGGTCACGTCAGGAGGAATGCATCATGGCGGTTCTCGTCTGTGGCGGTGCGGGCTATATCGGCAGTCACATGGTCCGTTGCCTTCTGGAGCGAGGCGAGGATGTTCTCGTTCTGGACGATCTTTCCGCTGGGCATCGAGATTTTGTTCCCCCCTCCGTTCCGTTCGTGCACGGCGACGTGCGGGATACGACGTTGCTGGGGCGCCTCTTCCGGGAACACAGCGTGGACGCGGTGTTTCATTTCGCCGCGTTCATTCAGGTGGGGGAGAGCATGCGCGATCCGCTCGCCTATTACGACAACAATCTCCAGGGTGTGTTGCGGCTTCTTCAGGCCATGGTGCGCCATGGTGTGGAAAACCTTGTCTTTTCCTCCTCGGCGGCAGTGTACGGCGAGCCTGAACTGGTGCCCATTCCGGAGGACGCGCCCAAGCGTCCTACGAATCCCTACGGTGAGACGAAACTGGCGGTGGAGCGCCTGCTCCACTGGGCTTCAGTCGCCCACGATCTCCGCTGGAGCGCGCTGCGCTATTTCAACGCCTGCGGGGCCGCCCCGGACGGAAGTATCGGCGAAGCCCACGACCCGGAGACACACCTCATCCCCCTGGTTCTCGATGCGGCCATGGGGCGACGTCCCTCCGTCACCATCTTCGGCGACGACTACGACACCCCTGACGGAACCTGCATCCGGGATTATGTGCACGTCATGGACCTTGTGGAAGCACATCTCCTGGCCCTGAACGCCCTTCGTTCGGGCCGAAGGAGCAG
>NZ_JARKPW010000101.1:0-2460 GCF_029975095.1 Aminiphilus sp. | reverse complement strand
GCCGCCGCGGAGGCGGAGAAGGAGCTGAAGCAGTCTCTCGCCCAGATCGCCCGGGTGAACGACGTGATGCAGAACATCGCCGCCTCCTCGCAGGAGCAGGCCGCCGCCGCCCAGGAGATGGCCTCCGGCATCGACCAGGTCACCAAGGGGACGCTCACCGTGGTGGACACCATCGGCAACATCCGGCACGCCACGGAGGACACCGCCACGGCATCGGAGAACGTGGCCAGGGAGGCCCAGGACACCTCCGCCGGCGCGGAGCGGATCCAGGAACTTCTGGCCCAGTTCCGGGTGGACGGGGCACGCTCGTCGGGGGCGTCGGGAACCGCCGGAACTTCCGCGGGTGCACCGGCTCTTGCCGCCGGCTCGCGGGCGCAGAAAAGCGCGTCCCGGAAAAAGTAGCAACAACGCGGAATCGGGTCCGGGGTGCAGGGAAGCACCCCGGATCTCCGGTCGTGCAGCGTCAGGGTTGCAGAAAGGTTTTCATGGTGTTCGGCGACCGCCTGTGGCGCCGAGCCGTTCTTTGTCAGGAGGGTCCTGTTGTGTTCGAGCAACAGGTTCACGTTGAGGGCATGGCCGGACTCCATCGTCGCCTCGGAGGTTTCGACGCACGGTGCCCGGTCCCGTCTCCTCCACCCCGCTCTGCCTCACGTCACCCTGCTGCGCTCCATCCCGTCTCACCCAGCCTCGTCTTGCCTCACCTCTCGCTTTTCAATCCCTCTTCATCCCCCGTTGCGGGGGTCGCCTTGCAAAAGGTGTTCCTCGGCCCCGATGGGGTCTCCCGCTTTTTTCCCGTTCCTTCGCCCGTTCTCCGCCTTGCTTCGAGCCATCAAGAAAGAATGCACTGAAAAGGACAGTGTAACGGCGCCTTCTCAAAATGCTATGATGTTATGTGCAGAAGGTCAGTGCGGTGCTTTTTTCAAGTGTTCCGGTTTCCAACGGAGAGCAGGGTTTCGAAGCGGAACCGTCCCGCCTTTTCGGAGAAGAGGCGGGAGTGAGGGATGAAGAGCGAGAGGGATGTTCCGGCATGTCCCACGGGCCGGTGACGTAACGCGGTGAAGGTGCTTTTCACACACCGATGGAGAAGGGGGGAATGGGCACGTTCCGAAGCGCGTCCGGTATCCGCAGCAGTTGAAGCCGCACACGTGTCTCCGCGAACCCCGAGTGAGAAAGAACCGGAGGGATTGAACGGGGGCGGAAGAAAACATCCTGGAAACAATCGACGTTCAGGCGAGAGAACTGAACGGGCGCGGGAAGATACATCCTGGAAACAGTCGACGTTCAGGAGGAGGTCTTCTTTGTGAGAACGATACGGGGAAAGATTCTCGCGTGGTTCGTGTCCGCGGTGCTTGTGCTTTGCGGCGCGCTCAGCGTCGTGCTCTACCAACAGGTAAAGAGCTCTGTGACGACCCTTTCGGACGGGATGGCCATGAATATCGCCCGTGCCAGGGCGGACCAGCTCGGGGAGTGGTTGCTCCGGATGACCGACGTGACGCGGAGTGCCGCGGAGATGGACATCGTCCGCACCATGAACTGGGATGCCATGGCGAGCGACCTGGAACGCCTGCAGAAACGGGACGCGCAGTTCATCGAGATGTATTTCCGCATCGATCCCGAAGGATATGGGGAGAACACCATGGGCATCGAGGAGGCGAACCTGGCGGAACAGCCCTATTTCAAGACGATCATGAGCGGTGCCGCCGACACGGTCATCACGGACCCGATTCCCTCCGGCGCCACGAAAAGGCCGATCCTGGTGCTTGCCCATGCGATCAAGGACGGAACGGGCAGGACCGTGGGCGTTTTAGGCGCGACGATCCTTCTCTCCACCATCAGCGAGATGGCTGGAAATATCAGAATCGGCGAGGACGGGTTCGGCTGGGTGGCGGACGGCACCGGGCTCATCGTGGCACATCCGGATCAGAATCAGGTGATGAAGCTCAACGCCCTGGAGTCGGCGGCGCTGGGTTTCAAGGGGCTTGACACCGTCGTCCGCCGGGCCATGGGAGGGGAGGCCGCTCAGGGTGTCATTCTCCGTCCGGACGGCGTCGAAGAGGCTCTTTTCACCGTTCCCGTGCCGCACGCGCCCAAGTGGATACTGGGCGTGGCCGTGCCGGTGGCGGAACTCCACGCCACGGCGAACCATCTGGCAAAACTTCTCGTTGGGCTCGTGGGCGCCATCGTGGTGGTCTTTCTCGTCATCTCCTACCTGCTCGGCAACGCCATCTCCCGTCCCATCAAGAACGTGGTGGCCCTGGCGGAGCGGGCACGGGACGGGGATCTCTCCTTCACCCGGGAGGACTTCCACGTGAACACCCGGGACGAGATGAACACCATGGCGGACGCGCTGGCCGCCATGATCGCCCGGCAGCGCCAGGTGGTACTGGAGCTTCAGGAGGAGGCGGTTCTCTCCGCCCAGCGCGCCGAATCCCTCGCGGCCCTGTCGGAGGAGACCGTGGC
>NZ_JARKPW010000097.1:0-3896 GCF_029975095.1 Aminiphilus sp. | reverse complement strand
CGGATATCCGGGAACATGCCATGCACAGGGAGTATTATTCCATACCACCCTCCACGGCAGACGCACTGAAACAAGTCCGCAACAAAGGAAAAAGAGTCATCGCAGTGGGAACGACCGTTGTTCGCTGTCTGGAAAGCGCTTCCGAAACGACCCTCTCTTGCGGAGGGGATGGGGATACGGACATTTTCATCTACCCAGGATTCCGTTTTCGTGTCATTGACGGCATGGTGACGAATTTTCACCTTCCCCGCAGTACGTTGCTCATGCTTGTCGCCGCGTTCGCTGGATACGAGAAGACATTGAACGCCTACGCGCTTGCCGTAGCCGAAAAGTACCGTTTTTTCTCTTTCGGAGACGCGATGCTCGTGCTCTAGCTTTTGAGGCAAGCACCGCTGCGTTGCCGCGCCCCTTCTTCCACGCGGAGACCAACAGAGAATCTCAAGCAGCCCCAAGGTTCGAAATCTTGCTACAATATCCTTGAAAGGATCTAACCCACTCCCGAGAGGAGGTTGTGTTGTGTGGATCTGGAGCGCCCTTGTTCCACACCCTCCCGTTCTCGTTCCTCAAGTGGGGCGGGGCAGGGAACGGGAGGCGATGAAGACGCTGGAGGGTATGGCTGGTGTGGCAGAACTCTCCGGCAGGAACGTCCCGAACGTGCTTTTCCTCCTCACCCCTCATCATGCGATGGAGAAGGGAATCACCATCATTCGCGGAAGATCCTTCCAGGGTGACCTGCGACGCTTTGGGGCCCCCGAAGCGGGGCTCTCTTTGACCGGGGAAACGATCCGAGCGGAAGAACTGTCTCGGACCCTTTCGACTGCCTTTCCCGTCACCGTGCTGGAAGGCGAACAGGTTGTGCTGGATCATGCAAGCCTGGTACCGCTCCTGTTTCTTTCGCGAACCTGGGGCCAGGTTCCGCCGCGTCTGATCCTTGCCAATCCCCTCGGATTGACCCTCCGAGAAGCCTTCGATGCGGGAAAGCTCCTGCGGAGCATGAGTTCTCCAGAAAAATGGGCCTTGGTGGCAAGTGGAGATCTTTCCCATTGTCTTTCCCCGGAGGCTCCCGGAGGATTCACCCCCCAAGGGGCAATCCATGATCAGGCGGCCCAAAACGCTCTTGAAATGTCCTCGCCTGCGCCGCTCTTCGCTCTTTCGACATCGCAGGTCGAACAGGCAGGCGAGTGTGGACTTCGTTCTTTGCTCGTCTTTCTGGGGCTTGCCCGCGGTGAACCCATACACACCCTGTCTTACGAAGCCCCTTTCGGCGTGGGATACTGTACAGCCTTCTGGCATGGAGAGGAGACACGAAAGGGGATGTGAGCATGAGCGTCTCCGGATATGAGGCACCGCACCCCTACGTTCGTCTGGCGCGAAAACAGATTGAAGCCTATGTGATGCACAAAAAGCTTCTTTCCGCGGAAGAGGCACTGCTTCTTTGCGAGGACTCCGCAATCTGGACCCCTGGACGAGCTTGCTTCGTCTCCATCAAAACGACGGAGGGACATCTGCGGGGATGTATTGGAACCATACTTCCAAGCCATTCCACTCTCGCGGACGAACTCCTCGCCAATGCCGTGGCTGCCGCCTCCAGGGATCCTCGTTTTCTTCCCCTGACTGAGGAAGAACTGCCGAATATCCACGTCTCCGTGGATATTCTTTCTCTCCCGGAACTGGTCCGGTCCGAAAGCGAACTGGACCCGAAGCGCTATGGTGTTATTGTGGAAAAAGGCAATTCTCGCGGCGTGCTGCTCCCAAACCTGGAGGGCGTGGAAAGCACTTCAGAGCAACTTGCCATCGCCTGCGCCAAGGCGGGCATCCGCACTCGCGAGGGAGCGACGCTGTATCGTTT
The DNA here is from genome assembly GCF_029975095.1 of Aminiphilus sp. Lineage (NCBI taxonomy): Bacteria > Thermotogati > Synergistota > Synergistia > Synergistales > Aminiphilaceae > Aminiphilus > Aminiphilus sp. Next base: position 2,047 of record NZ_JARKPW010000097.1, on the reverse strand, counting down.
CGTTGTCGAGCGATATCCCGAAAGAGACGTGTCCGATGAAAGAACCTGAGGAGGAGCGGAGGAACAAGTCCTTGTCGCACCGGAGCTGCCTTTGGTACAAGCGTGCCGGAGAGGACGTCCTGTGTCACCTGTGTCCCCATTCCTGCCGCATCTCTCCGGGTGGTGTCGGACGCTGCCTTGTCAGGAAAAACGACCCGTATCACGGTTTCGTCTCACTCAATGACGGACAAGCTGCGGCCATCGCGGTAGATCCTATGGAAAAGAAGCCCCTCTACCACTTTCACCCTGGCACACGCATTCTCTCCCTAGGGACCTGGGGATGTAACATGGGATGCTTTTTTTGCCAAAACTGGCCCCTCGCCACCGGTGCTCCCTCGGTGGAACTCGTTCCGATCGAGCCGCCAGATGTGGAGCAAATATTGCAGCGCCATTCCCTCCGATCCGTCGCTTTTACGTACAACGAACCCAGCGTCTGGTACGAATTCGTGCTACGTTGCGCACGCTATTTGAAGGAACGGGGATATTTTGTCGTGCTCGTCACGAACGGTATGATGTGTCCCGCTCCCCTCAGAACACTTCTTCCTTACATTGATGCCGCCAATGTGGACGTAAAGGCCTTTTCCGAAGAGCATTACACATTTCTGGGCGGCAACCTCAAAACCGTTCTCTCTTTCGTGGAAACGCTTTTTTCCGGAGGTGTCCATGTGGAGCTGACGCATCTCCTCGTTCCGGGATTCAACGACTCGGAAGAAGAGTTCAAATCCCTTCTCCGCTGGGTCGCCGGTCTCTCGCCTTCGATCCCTCTCCACGTGAGCCGCTCTTTTCCACAGCACCGCTGGCCGGGCCCCTCTCCCTCCCTCGAACAGATGCAATCGAGGGAAAAACTTGCAAAATCCCACCTCTTCTACGTCTATCTCGGCAACGTTGCCGCAAGGACAACAACCATCTGCCGTCACTGCGGACATGACATTCTCACAAGAGAGTGCTATAATATAAAACTGATGGAATTAGATGCATTAGGAAAGTGCCGCTTTTGCGGAGGAAGCAATTTTTTCCGCCTACCAGGTTCCGTCTGAGCGAAAAAGTTTTTCCGAAGACGGATGCGTGCGGGGTTTTGTCTGCACTTACGACAAAGAAGGAAAACTTCGAAAAGTATAGCAGAAGAAGACAAACCGCGTGAGGGCTCATTCACCTACATCGAAGAAGAAAAAGAGGGGGACGGAAAAAATGAGCATGCAGAGCATCGAACTGAACGGTCACTCCCTGACCCTGCAGGATGTCGTCCGCGTTTCCAGGGAGGATTTCCCCGTGTCGCTCGATCCCGCCGCTGTGGCCTTCGTGGAGCGAGGTGCGAACATGGTCGCCTCCTGGGTTCGTGACGGCAGGGTCATCTACGGAATCACCACGGGTTTCGGCGATCTCGCTTCCGTGGTCATCCCCCAGGAAAAAAGCGAACTGCTTCAGCACAACCTGCTTGTCAGCCATGCCTGTGGTGTAGGAGAACCCTTTCCCGAGGATGTGGTCCGAGCGATCATGCTTCTGCGGATCAACACATTGATCCGCGGCTTTTCCGGCATCAGCCTCCCCACGCTTACTCTCCTGCTGAACATGCTCAACCTCGGCATTCATCCGATCATTCCCTGTCAAGGCTCCGTCGGAGCCAGCGGAGATCTTTGTCCTCTTTCACATCTCGCCATAGCGCTCCTCGGTCTGGGAGAGGCCATGTACAAGGGAAAACGCCTCCCCGTCGCCGATGCATTCGCTCAGACAGGACTGGAAGCTGTGGCACTCAAGCCCAAGGAAGGACTCGCTCTCAACAATGGAACGACAGTGCTGACCGCAGTGGGCGCGCTGACGGTGTATGATGCACTCCACGCGGCGAAGGTCGCGGACATTGCCGCGGCACTTTCGCTTGAAGCACTCCGAGGAGTTCCCTACGCGTTTGACCCCCGCACACACGAATTGCGTCCTCACATCGGCCAGAGACAGGTCGCGTCGAACATGCGCCGTCTCATCGAAGCCAGTGAAATCATCGAGAAATCCAAAC
>NZ_JARKPW010000087.1:0-8151 GCF_029975095.1 Aminiphilus sp. | reverse complement strand
TACGGAAATGATTGTCGCCGCCCTCGCCCTGGATGGTCTCGATGATGATCGCGCAGATGCCGTCGGGATCTTCGGCGATGGCACGCTTGATCTGGTTGAGGGATGTGCGCTCCATCCACTCGACGATGCCCAAGTTCTGCTCAAGAGGCCAGACGATCTTGGGATTAAGGACTCTGGGCCAGTCGAACTTGGCGAAGAACTGATATTTGTTGGGGTCGTTGGTGTTGGTGACGGAAAGGGTGTAACCGCTGCGTCCGTGGAAGGCTTCGTTGAAATGAAGGATCTTGGTGCCCTTGCTTCCCGAAACGGCCTGGCCTTTGGTGATTTTACCGGCCTTGAGAAGTTTGCGCACCTTCCAGTCCATGGCGATCTTGAAGGTGTTCTCCACGGCGAGGGTGCCGTAGTCGATGAAGAAGAGATGATCCATGCCCTCGGGCTTCGCCACCTCGGCGAAGGTCTTCACGAACTCCGCCATTTCGACGGTGTAGATGTCCGAATTGGCAACCTTGTTGATAGCGGAGCGGAAGATTTTCTCCTTGAACTCGTCGGTCGTCGTCCGCGGATGATTCATGCCGAAAGGTGCCGAGGCGAAGAACGTGTAAAAATCGAGCCACTGGTCTCCGGTTTTCGCATCGACAATATGGCTGCCCTTGGATTTTTCCATGTCGATGACGATATCGAAGCCGTCCCGGAGCATCCATTTCTCGATGGTCGGGAACACCTGGTCCGGAGTCACGCTCCACTTGACTTGTGCCATTGTACCTTCCTCCTTGTGATCAAACGGCTCGACAGCCCACCCTCGGAAATCACCTTGTGAACTGTACTCTTAACTTCACCCGGTTTACATTCTATTCCGGACTCGATCTTCGCGCAAGTGGGAATTTCCAGACATCAAACGACAATTCATTCCTCCGCGAAGAACATGGTTCATGGACACGCATCTTTGATCGCCGTTTTCGGCGGTAGGGACACGAAAAAGAGAGGATGAAGATGAGTGACGGGAGCAAACTTCGGTTTTCCTGAAGAGGTCGTGCGATTCTCCGGGCAGATGTTCTTTTTGAAGGGATACGGAACTGCGGAGCGGGTTTTCTCCAGGGGTATTCGGATTGGAGAAACGCTCACGGCGGAGACCTTTTTCAGCGGTCCCCGCCGGTTCAGCCGAATGAGGCGAGCTAGAGATCGGGAAAGGGTGCCAGGGCAAGGTGTTCCCGAATGAGTGCGGCGGCGTAAAATCTTCCCGAATCCATGCCCGGACATCGCCTTGTCTCATCCGCCCAGTTGTCGGGATGCGCGAGCAGGGAGGGCCAGAAAGGGAAGAGGCGACACTGAAGAGGCCTGACGTGGTACACGGCACATCTCCCGCGGGAGGCATCGAAAAAGACGCAGTCACCGTTCCACCGCTCCCGAAGCGAGGGGCGGCGCTCCCTGGTCACCGTATAGGAACGGCGGAACTGTTCCGGAGAAAGAGCGAGAAAGGTACACAGGGCCTCCTCCTCGGAAGGAGTGAACCACACCGCGCCGGGCTCCCCTCGACAACACCGGCCGCATCCCCGACAGGCAAAAAATAAACCATTTATCCACCATGGTTGATTTTTTGACATCTTCAGGCGTCCGCCGCCTTTTCCTGCGGAAGCGCCTCTTTCAACTGCTCGTAGAGGATCCGCCAGAGTCCGATTCCTTCTCCCCGCGTGAGAGATTCTGCAGCCATCTCGACGGAAAGGTCCTCAAGAACGCCGAAAGGGCGCTTTTCGTCGTGCCCCCCCATGCTGCGGGCCTGGCGCATCATGTCCTTCCAGAGCATGCCGAGGAAAATGCCCTCGAACTGACGGCACGCCTCCTCAAGTTCCGTCGCCTTGCGGGAGGAGATTTTTTCTGCGATGTCTCCGCTCCGTGCTGTCCCGACCAAATCGTCGATCTTCATCACATGACCACCAGCTCTCCGTGAAGTGCGCCCGCCTGCTGGATGGCCTGGAGAATGGCGATGATGTCCCTCGGGCTGGCGCCGACGCCGTTCATGGATTCCACCAGGTCGTTCACGCTCGTCGCCGCGGGGAGTGTAAGGAGTTGCCCCGGCTGTTCCTGAACGCTCACGTCCGTCTGGGTGGTCACCGTCGTCTCTCCCCGACTGAAAGGCTGCGGCTGGGACACGTCCTGGCGCTCCTGAACCCGAACGGTGAGGTTGCCGTGAGCGACGGCGACGGAACCGATGCGTACGTCACCACCCATGACGACCGTTCCCGACCGCTCGTTCACCACGACCCGTGCGACCGTGTCGGGACGAATGCGAAGCCCTTCCACCTCGGCAAGGAACTGTGTGGGATTCGTGCCGAAAGCAGGGGGCACCACGACGGCGACCCGGGTGGCGTCGACAGGAGCGGCGATGTTTCCGTACTGCCGGTTGAGCGCCTCCGCGACCCGCTGGGCAGTGGTAAAATCCGGATTCCGGAGCAGAAGGGTGATGCGCCCTCCCTCCGCAAAAGCCATGGGGACGTCCCTCTCGACGATGGCACCTCCGGCGACGCGCCCCGTTGTGGTGATGTTCTTCGTCACCTGCGCCCCCTGGCCACCTGCGGCAAAACCACCCACGAGGAGAGGACCCTGGGCCACGGCGTAGACCTTGCCGTCCGCAGCCTGGAGAGGCGTTTGCAGGAGGACGCCGCCCTGGAGGCTTTTTGCGTCCCCCATGGCACTCACGCCGACATCCACGGTCTGCCCGGGGCGGGCAAAGGCAGGAAGCTCGCAGGTCACGGTGACGACCGCAGCATTCTTGCTCTTGATGGCTTTGGTGTCCACGGCGACGCCGAACTGGCGGGCCATGTTCTGCATCATGCGCAACGCCAGGTCACCCTTGTCTCCCGTGCCCTGAAGCCCTACCACGAGCCCCATGCCGATGAGCTGATTGGGACGGACGCCCTCGACGTTGACGAGATCCTTAACCCGAACGTCCGGATGGAGTTCCTCCGCAAAAGAGACTCCGGTCGGAAAAAGCATCATCACAAAAAGGCCTACGGCCCCTACGACAGAAAGGATTCTCGCTTTCGAAAAAATTCGTCGCTTCACCTCGGTGCGATACACCGTCGTCACACTCCTCAGAACAGAACCTGGAAGATTTGCGTGAGCACTCCGGGGCGTTGCACGCGCGTCAACGCACCTTTGCCTTCAATGCCCACCTCGGCATTCGCCACAAGGTCGCTCAGAACCACATTGTCGGAGCCGATGTCACTGGGACGCACAACGCCACGAAAGCGGAGCTTCAGGGTCTCGTCGTGCGTCTTGAGATCCCTTCCCCCCTCGATGACGAGGTTGCCGTTGGGCAACACTTCCGTGACAAGACAGGTAACCCGCGCCGTCGCCGTATGGGTTCGCTCGGTACTGCCGTCTCCCTTGGTGGAGCTGCCGGACTTGAACCCAAGGGCCTTGATGAAGTCGAACAATCCCCATCCGTCGGCGATGCTGGAATCGTTCGTCTTTTTGACATCCGTCTTGGCCTCGTCCTTGGTTGCGGTTTTCTCCTTGACGAGCACCGTGACGATATCCCCCACCTTCGAGGGTTTTTGATCCGCAAAAAGGCTTCCCCCGTCCTGCCAAAGGGACTGAGCCCCTCCGGCAGAAGCAAGGAACACACCCAAGAGACCCAACAGGGCCAGAACACGCATGCGACGCCCCATGTTCGTCACTCCCCCTCCACGATGACCACGCCGGGACCGGAAACGACACAGGCGATGATCCGCCGGCTCAGTACATTACGTACTCGTATGGTATCACCTACACCACCGTTGTCGAGAGCCTCTCCCGAGGCCTCCACCTGAAGCCCTCCCGCCCGGAAAACGATCCGCACCGGATCTCCCTTGGCGATGACCGGTACCGATTCCACATCATCCGTGAACACGACGCCTCCCTGCGCGAGATTTCTCGTAAGCCTCGCCCCGCGAAGCCGGAAGGGATCTGCGGGCGTCCGAAGCCCCGAACGTTCCACGAAAAGAACCCGCAGATCCTCCTCGGAAAGGACGCTTCCCCTCGGCAGAGAACGACGAAGCACCGCCGCGGGCTGGCGCCATCTGATGCGGACGGGCATCGAAAACTCCCGTCCCCCGGTCAGGCGATACCGGAGGACCGTCGCGGTGATACCGGGCTTGATCTCCCTGGGGCTGATGAGGACCGCTCCGGAAGGAAGCGTTCCCTCCCGTTCTACATCAAGACGCCAGACCCAACGGGAAAGACGGCGCACATCCGCCGTCACCGGATCCTCGGGCAATACGCGCACCTGTTCCGGCATGCGCAAAGCCACTCGTGTTCCGGCAAGTCCGACCCGTAAAAGAGCCTCCAGCACCATTTCTCTGGTGAGAACCCCGTCCTTGGGAAAGATTCTGGCCCCTGCGGCCAGGGAGACAAGAGACGGATCTCCGTCGAAGCTCGCCGCCTCGAGGAGCATCATCTCGCCACCTCGGTGGGAAAAGTCCCGCTCCAGAACAACCAGAAGCGCTGCGTTCTCCGCGCCGAAAGAGAGCGGGACCAAGAGGAACACGAAGGAAGAGAGAAACGCAAGGCGGGCCGAAAGACGACCCGCCCGAGAGAACGACACCGTTACCTCCGGAGGGAATTGGCGATACGCAGAAGATCGTCGGCGGTCTGTATGGTCTTGGAATTCGCTTCGTAGGCCCTTTGGGCGACGATCATGCCCACCATTTCCTCCACGACTTCCACGTTGGACATCTCGAGAATGTGCTGGATAGTGGTCCCCATTCCTTCATCGCCGGGGTTGGCCACCTGGGGCGCACCGCTGGCGGCGGTCTCGACGAAAAGGTTTTTACCGATGGCTTTCAACCCTCCGGGATTGACGAAGCGGGCGAGTTCGATCTGCCCCACGTTCTGGGGGTTCACGTCTCCGGGCACGAGGATGCTCACGTCACCGGTGGGGCTGATGGTGATCTCCACGGCGTCCTCCGGAACGACCACAGCGGGCTCCAGAAGATATCCATTGGAGGTGACGATCTGACCGTCTCCATCGAGTCGCCACGCGCCATCCCGGGTGTAGGCGATATCGCCGTTGGGCAGTTGCACCTGAAAAAACCCATCCCCCTCGATGGCCACATCGAGCTGGTTTCCCGTGACCTTGAGGTTGCCCGAGGACATGAGGCGGTTCGTTCCCACCACGCGGGTTCCCAGCCCGACCTGGATGCCCGTGGGCACCACCGACGCGGGTTCCACGGGTGCACCGGGCTCACGGTCTATCTGATAGAGAAGGTCCTCGAAATCGGCCCGGATCTTCTTGAAACCCGAGGTATTCACATTGGACAGATTGTTGGAGATCACGTCCAGATTCGTTTGCTGCGCGATCATACCCGTCGCGCCGGACCACAGGGATCGTATCATGATGGGTTTCCTCCCCTCGCCAGCCTAGGCCTTGCCGTAGGTCTGATTGAGACGGTTCGCCATTTCGTCCTGCACCGAAACGGTTTTCGCCGCGGCCTCGTAGGCCCGATTCGCCTCGACCATGCGGATCATCTCGGTGACGACGCTCACATTGGACATCTCCAGGATTCCCGAAGCAAGGCGGGGCTCCTCCACCGGTTGAGGTGCTCCCGAATCTTCCGTCTCGGAGAGGAGAGACTTCCCCTCCTGCCGGAGGTAGGTGGGAGATGCGAACTCGACCAATTGCAACTGATCCACCACGACGCCGTCGGCGATGACCTGCCCTCCGGCGTTGATGAAGACCGAGACCGCCTCGGCTCCGACTGCCACGGGACCGCCGAGTCCCTGAACGAGATGTCCGTTGTGGGTGGCGAGATTTCCCTCTCCATCGAGGACGAAATGACCGGACCGTGTGTAGAAGGTGTTGCCGAGACCGTCCTGAACGGCAAAAAAGCCCTCTCCGAGGATGGCCACGTCGAGAGGCGCGTCGGTGACTCGCATGGCTCCTCCCTGGGTGTCCGTCACCGTTTCGGAGAGGACGTTCGCAAAAGCGGCGCTTCCGATGAGTTCACGTTTTTTGAGGCGGTCCGGCTTGGGTGGATAGGTTTCGCCGGGATTGCCGTCGAGCTTTTCCATGAGCAGCGTCGGAAAGGACTTGTTTACAGCGATACGGCCACGGAAACCCGCCGTATCCACATTGGCGAGGTTATTCCCCGCCACGTCCAGCATCTTCTCCTGGACGAGCATTGCCGAAGCCCCCGCATACAGGCCTCGAAACATGAAGGCCCTCCCTTCCTCCTAGAGACCGCGTCGCCCTCCTTTTTTCAGGGCGGACAAGACGGTTCCGGATTCTTTCAGTTTGTCCAGGGAGTCGAGCGCCTTGCCCGTGCCGAGCGCCACGCACTCCAGCGGATGCTCGGCAATATAGCAGGAGATCTCCGTCTGCTCGGTCACAAGTTCCGTGAGCCCCCGCAGCAAAGCCCCTCCTCCGGTAAGGACGATTCCCCTATCGATGATATCGGCTGAAAGCTCGGGAGGCGTTAATTCCAAAACATGCCGAATTCCATCCACAATGGTCTGCACGGGTTCGCGGATCGCTTCGGCCACGTCGTTGCTGCTGATTTCCACCTGGCGGGGAAGCCCCAGAATGAGATCCCGTCCCTTGATGGTCATCTCGGCACTCTCGTCCTGTTTGGGATGACAGGTGCCTATGGAGATTTTCAGATCCTCCGCCGTCTGTTCCCCGATGGCGAGATTGTACTGTTTCCGCACGAAGCGCATGATGGCCTCGTCGAATTTGTCGCCCCCCACCCGCAGCGATTCCGCCACGACGATGCCCCCCAGGGAAATCACCGCGATGTCCGTGGTACCGCCGCCGATGTCGACGACCATGTTTCCCCGTGGTTCAGCCACGTCGAGCTCCGCACCGATGGCCGCCGCCATGGGCTCTTCGATGAGATAGGCCTCTCTGGAACCGACCTCCACCGCTGCTTCGAGGACGGCCCGACGCTCCACGTCGGTGGCTCCCGAAGGGACGCAGATCATGACGCGGTTCCGAAAGAACTTGCCCACCCCGGACGTGACCTTGCGGATGAAATGACGCAGCATGGCCTCGGTCATGGTGTAGTTGGCGATGACGCCATCCCGGAGAGGGCGTACCGCCGTGACATGTCCCGGCGTGCGTCCGAGCATGCGCTTCGCGTCCTCGCCGACGGCGAGGATTCTGTCATTCGTCTGATCGAGGGCGACCACCGAGGGCTCCCGCAACACGACACCTTTACCACGCACGAAAATGAGCACCGTCGCCGTTCCCAGATCTATGCCGATATCTCTTCCGAACACGGATGAGGACCCTCCTTACTCTTCTGTACCGTCGCCGTCTGCGGAAAAAACGGTCTCCTCCGGCGGCACGGAGTCCGCCCCTTCGCTACGACTATACGCATTCCCCGCAAGTCCTACAAGAGGAATCCACGGAGAGGGCTCATATCCGACCTTCCAGAGGCACAGCCCCCCCGGAGGCGCCGTCGGGCCGGCCTGAGTACGGGAGGCGCCCCGAAGCAGGGCAGCGATCCAGTCGGGCTCCCTCCGACCTCGTCCCACCTCGGCGAGACAGCCCAGGATGATTCGCACCATATTTGTGAGGAAAGATTTTCCTCTGATGCGAAAGCGCACCAGGGGACCCCGTCGGGCGAGGGAGACGGCGGAGATGGTCCTCCTGGGGTTCTCCGGAAGATCACCGGCCCTACAGAATGCCGTGAAATCATGATTTCCCCGGAGATGCTCCGTGGCCTGCCGCACCGCTTCCCAGTTCCAGGAGGAGCGAATCCACCACGCGTAGCCCTGAACGTGAGGGAAGATGAAAGGAGCGTCCCAGATCTGATAGACGTACTCTCTCCAGAGGGCATCTTTTCTCGCGGAGAAGCGGGAAGGAACCACGGCGGCGCGAATTGCGCGGATCGAGTTCTCCAGGTGAAAATCCAGGGCCTTGCGAAGAATTTCCGGATCCCACTCCTTTCGCAGGGAAAAGGAGATGACCTGCCCACGGGCATGTACGCCGCCGTCCGTCCGACCGGCGGCGATCACCGGCGTCGGTTCTCCGGAAATCCGCTCCAGTGCTTCCTCAACGACCTCCTGAATGCCCCGGCTCTCCTTTTGGCGCTGCAATCCAGAAAAAGAAGTTCCGTCGTAGGCGAGCTGAATCGCATACCTTTTCACGACAGAAGCCACCTGTCCATTCCA
>NZ_JARKPW010000081.1:0-8392 GCF_029975095.1 Aminiphilus sp. | reverse complement strand
ATCAGCTGCGGCCTCCCCCCCGGGCAAGAGCTGACCCAGGCCGTGCAGACCTTGGGGGCCATCGCCGGGGAACGTTCCGCTTCGGATTCGTTCCGGCTTCATCACATTACTACCGCGGGAAAGGAGTTTCACGTGCATTGGAGCGTGATCCCCCATTTTTCCGAGGAGGGGAAGGTGGAGGGATTCACCTGCCTCGGGCGAAACGTCTCCGAGGAGTACCGTCTTTCCGGGGAACTGCAGCGCATGGCACTCTTCCCACTCGCGAACCCCAACATGGTTTTTCAGATCGACACCACGGGGGACATCTCCTTCGCCAATCCCAGTGCGTGGAAATGGCTCGGAGAACACGGCTTCGAGGATCTCCGGGGTCTGGAGAACCTGTTGCCGCCGAACTACAGGGAACTTCTGGAAAGGAGCTTCGCTTCGGGTGATGTCCTGAGCTTCGACATCGCCTGGAAGGACCATTTCTACGACGTGAAGCTCTCCCCCTTTTCCCGGCAGGGAACATGCATGGCGAATGTGACGGACGTCACGGAATACCGGAAGATCAGCCGGGAAAAAGAACTTCTCCACCGGGCTTTTCAGGGCGCCATTCACGGCATGACCGTTACGGATACAACAGGCAGAATTCTCTACGTGAACCAGGCCTTCGAGGAACTCTACGGCTATTCCCAGGAGGAAGCGCTGGGGAAGACGCCGCGTATTCTCAACCCTGGGCGAAAGGTCTATCGGGATCTGGGATACACGGAGGAGCAGTACGACCGTCTTTTCGGCGAAATGTGGGAGAGTATCGTCGATCCGGCAAAGGGACGATGGGAAGGAGAACTCGTCAATCGCCGCAAAGACGGAACACTTCTGTGGGTTCGTCTCTACATCAGCGCGGTGCGGGACGAGCGAGGTGAATTGACGGCCTTTCTCGGAACACCCATGGACATTACCCGAAGGGTGGAGGAGGAACGGAATACGCGGCTCGACCTGTACAGGGCTCTTGCGGAAACGGCCGAGGCGAGGGATATGGAGACCGGGGCACACCTCCTGCGGGTCAGCGCCTATTGCCGCATCGTGGGTGCCTATCTGGGGCTCGTGGGGAAGGAGCTTCTGGACCTGGAGACGTTCGCTCCTTTTCACGACATCGGCAAAGTCGGCATTCCCGACGGCATTCTCCTTGCACCACGGAAGCTCTCGCCTGAAGAGTTCGAGATCATGAAGACCCATACGACCATAGGGTACAACATTCTCCACGGCCATTCGAGCCTCGAAGGGGCGGCGGAGATCGCGCTCTCCCATCACGAGAACTACGACGGTACCGGATATCCCCGAGGGCTTGCAGGCTCCGCCATCCCGCTGAACGGGCGCATCGTGGCCCTGGCGGACGTGTATGATGCGTTGCGGAGCCGTCGTCCCTACAAGGTGCCTTGGACGCACGAGGATGCATCGGTTTTCATCCGTGCTCAGAGCGGAATGAAATTCGATCCGGCAGTGGTGCGTGCCTTTGTGGCCCTTGAGGAGGAATTTCAGGAGGTTGCCGAGCGTTTCAGGAACGAGAGGGACGTCTGAAGAATGCCGGACCGCTTCGAAGGTGTTGCCGGCATTTCTGAAAGGGGCAATGTCTCGGGGTGGAACGGAATCGGGGGGCCCGGAACAGTGACCTGAGCGGTGGAGGAACTCAAAAAAATGTCCTCCTTTTCGAGCGGCACCACCTGTCAGGGTGTGCCGCTTTTTGTTTTTCGAGGAGTTCCATCACTTTCTGGAATGGAATGAATCCATTCGGTTTGACATCTGATCCATATTTGGGTATGCTATCTTGGCGTTGTAGGTGGAGATGGCTCTTTTTGCAGTGCTCTCATCTAAAAGTTGTCTTGTTGCGCTGTGGTCGTATGGTAAATTTGCGAGGTCTCCGTAGGTGGTTCCCCCTTTTCATTCAGTTCCATTCAAATGCTGGAACGTTCCCGTTCCGAACGAGGCAACCGGCGGACACTTCGCAGAAGCATCGTGGGAGACGAAGAAGCAGAAGTATGTACCGCAGAGGCTTTTCCCCGGCAGAGGGGGAAAAGAAGGTTTTTTCTGCACTGCCGCCTCGATGGATCGAAGAACACGGAAAAAACGAAAAGAAGGTGGAACGGAGGAAGGAGTTGGTGGAATGAGAAAGCAATCCGCCGGACATCTCGTGGTGCAAAGCCTCGAAATGTGCGGTGTTGATACGGTGTTCGGCATTCCCGGCCTGCATACGCTCCATATCTACGACGGGCTGTTGCAAAGCGCTCTTCGGGTCGTCACGGCCCGGCACGAACAGGGGGCCGGGTTCATGGCCGACGGCTATGCCCGCTCCACCGGAAGGGTCGGTGTCGCCCTGGTAATCTCAGGACCGGGGCTCACGAACATTCTCACCCCCATGGGGCAGGCGTTTGCCGACGCCGTTCCCCTGCTTGTGATCTCCAGCCAGGTGCCACGGGCTTTTCTCGCCGGCAAAAGCGGTTTTCTCCACGAGCTGCGGAACAGCACGGTCATGGTCGCCTCGGTGGCCAAAGAAAGTCGTTGCATCCATGCTGCGGAAGAGATTCCCTGCGCCGTGGCGCAGGCGATGCGGACCGCCCTTTCCGGGCGCCCCGGACCGGTACATCTGGAGATTCCTTTGGATGTGCTGGGTACGGAGATCGGCGAGATCTCGTCCTTTGCGTGGCCCGGTTTCACCGCCTCGGGGCGCGATCCGAAAACCGCGCCGCCGGGCATGCGGGACCTCTCTGTTCCACCGGGCCCACCCCCTCCCGAAACCGATCTTGCCGCAGTGATTTCCCTGCTTCGCAATGCTTCCACCCCGATGCTCCTCGCCGGAGGCGGCTCCGTGACGGCAGCCCCGGAGATCGAAACACTCTCGGAACGCCTTGGTGCCCCCGTGGTCACCACAACGGCCGGAAAGGGAGTTCTCCCCGAAAAGCACCCGCTCTCCCTCGGCGCACGTCTGCATTTTCCGTCGGTCCGCAACGCCGTCGAGGAGGCGGATATTCTTCTCGCTGTCGGAACGGAACTGGCACCCACGGATCTCTGGGAGGCTCCGCTTCGCCCGAAGGGGCATCTCATTCGCATCGATACCGATCCTTCGGCACTCTCGCGCAACCTTCCCGCCCACGTTTCCCTTGAGGGAAACGCCCGAGATGTGCTGCGCCGCCTTCTCGCGGACCTGCATGTCTCCCGCCCCCCCCGGTCGGAGGCGGTCAAGGCCCTGCTCCAGTGTTCCCAAAACGAACTTGCTGCGGTAACGCGCATGGGCACGGCACTTCCCTTCATGCTGGACATGCTCCGGGGGCTTCGCATGGGACTCCCCGACGAAGGGCTTCTCGTCATGGACATGACGGGTCCCGCCTATGTGGCGCTCAGCGAATTTCCTGTTTCATCCCCCCGGTCCTTCCTGCATCCCGTCGGGTTCGGAACGCTCGGCTATGCTCTGCCGGCAGCGGTGGGAGCGAAGCTCGCCGCTCCGGATCGCCCGGTCTGTGTCTTCTCCGGGGACGGAGGGTTTCAGTTCACCCTGTCCGAGCTGGCCGTGGCCTGTCAGGAGAGACTTTCCCTTCCCGTGGTGATCTGGGACAACGGCGGTTATGGAGAGATCCGACGCAACCAGGAGGCCCGGCATCCCGGGGAATATCTGGGGGTGGATCTGTTCGGGCCGGATCTGAGGCTTCTGGCCGCATCCTACGGCATTTCCGGGGTTGTCGCCTCGTCCGGGGCGGAGTTGGCCGAAGCGGTCGCGGCTGCGCTGGGACGGGAGACGCCCACGCTTATCCGCGTGGATGCCGGCAGGGAGGTGTAGGGTATGGCACTGCATGACGTGAGGGGATTGCGCAAGGCTGTGATCGCCATGGAGGGATATATCCCGGGAAAGACCATCGCCGAGGTGGAGCGGGAGCTGGGGCTCACCGACGTGATTAAGTTGGGATCGAACGAGAACCCCTACGCCCCGTTCCCTACGGCGCTGCGGGCCATGACGGAGGAATTGCGGCGGGTGCACCGCTATCCGGACGCGACATTCACGGAGATCAAGCATCTGCTCGCGGAGCTGCACGGGCTGGATGCCTCGCAGGTGGCCGTCAGTCACGGCGCGGAGGGCATGCTCCAGAACCTGGGCAAGTGTTTTCTCGACGAGGGAGACGAGGTGATCCGCTCGGGGGTCACCTACGGCCTGTACAAGGAAATTTCCCGCCTCATGGGGGCCCGGGTGGTGGAAGTCCCGGTCCGGAACTGGCGGGTCGATCCCGATGCCATGGCTGATGCCGTGACGGCGAAGACGAAGCTGGTGTGGATCTCCAATCCGAACAATCCTCTCGGCAGTGTCTGCGAGAAAGAGGCTTTCGAACGTCTTCTGGATCGTCTGCCGGAAACGGCCTGGGTGATCCTCGACGAGGCCTACGCGGAGTTCGCGCCGCCGGAGGAGCTCCCCGACAGAGTGCGGCTTCTTCGGGAAAAACGAAACCTCATCGTCGTGCGAACCTTCTCCAAATATTACGGGCTCGCCGGGGCACGGCTCGGATACGCCCTGGCCTCCGCCGACGTTGTCACTGCCATCGACACGGTGAGCGAGCCCTTCAACGCCAACAGAGTTGCTCTGGCTGGAGCCGTGGCGCTGCTGCGCCACGGAAAAGCGGAGCTTGAGGCGGCGCGGCAGCGCATTTTCGCCGACCGGGAACGGCTGCAGCGCGCACTGGAGGATCGGGGGTGTTTCGTGGTGCCCTCCCGGGCGAATTTCGTCTTTGCGGACACACCCTACGACGGGGAATCTCTTGCCAAGGAGTTGCTTCTGCAGGGAGTCATCGTCCGCCCCTGTTCGGGATGGGGATTTTCGGGTGCGTTACGCGTCACCGTGGGGACCACGGAGGAGACGGACCGTTTTCTTCGGACCTTCGACGAAGCGGTGCCCGCGCTCGCTGAACGCTCCGGTACAACTGAAAACATGGAATGGAACGTGGTGCTTTAATGAAAAAGGAGGCAAGGTGCGGATGGTAACCTTCGAGGCGGTCTCCAAGGTTTTCACCGACGGCACCGAGGCGGTGAAGGAACTGGATCTGGATGTCGGAGAGGGAGAATTCGTGGTGCTCATCGGCCCGAGCGGCTGTGGGAAGACCACCAGTCTGAAGATGATAAACCGTCTTGAGGAGAACACCTCCGGACGCATTCGCGTCAACGGTCGGGACATCCGTTCGGTGGACCCGGTGCAGCTTCGCCGGGGCATCGGTTACGTGATTCAGGAGATCGCCCTGTGGCCCCACATGTCCGTGGCGGAGAACATCGGCATTGTGCCCAGGCTTCTCGGATGGGACAGCGGACGCATCGACGCCAGGGTCGACGAGCTGCTGGTCCTGGCGGGGCTGGACCCGGCGAAGTTTCGGCACCGTCTTCCCGACCAGCTCAGCGGAGGGCAGAAACAGCGCATCGGTGTCCTGCGGGCCCTCGCGGCGGATCCTCCGGTGGTGCTCATGGACGAACCCTTTGGCGCTCTCGATCCGATTACCCGGGACGTGCTCCAAAGCGAACTCAAGGAACTGAACAAGTCCTTGCGGAAGACCATCGTCTTCGTCACCCACGACATGGACGAGGCGCTGAAGCTGGCGGACCGTGTGGTGCTCATGCGCCAGGGAAAGATCGAGCAGATGGGATCTCCCGAGGAGATCCAGAATGCGCCCGCCAATGACTTCGTGCGCTCTTTCATCGGCGAGGACCGTCTCGCCTCCATCTCTCCCGAATCCTCGCTGGAGATATTGCTTCACGATCCGTTCCTTCGGGTTGCTCCCGGAGAAGATCCCAGGGATGTCCTGGAGCGCATGGAGGACGACGGCCTGGAAACCGCCCAGGTGGTGGATGCCAGAGGGAATTGGATGGGCATGCTCTATCTGCCGGTGCTCAAACGGACGCTCCGGAACAGGGGAACCCTTCGGGAGGCGGTGCGGCGCAACCGAAAGCTCGTCCTCGAGGAGGCGGTCATGCGGGATGCGGCGGAGATGCTCGCCGACATGGATCTTTCCATCCCCGTGGTGAACCGGGAAAACGAGTTTCTGGGCGTGGTCACCAGCGGAAGCCTGGCCAGGCTTGCCATCGGCAGGCTTTCCCGGAGCAGGAAGGAGGAGAACGCCTGATGTTTCCTCCCGAACGGACCTTCTGGGAACTCTTCGTTACCTATGTGTCGGAGAACTGGCCCCGCATCCTGGCTCTTACGGGGCAGCACGTGATGATCTCCGGCATCGCCGTTTGCATTACCCTCCTCATCTGCATTCCCCTGGGGATCTACCTCACCAAGCGAGAGAAGCTCGCCTCGGTGGTCATCGGTGTGGCGAACGTCTTTCAGACCATTCCAAGCCTGGCTCTCTTGGGGTTTCTTATTTTCGTCTTCGGTATCGGTAACGACAATGCCATCTGCGCTCTCGTGCTCTACGCGGTGCTTCCGGTGTTGCAGAACACCTACACGGGGCTGCGCAACGTCTCTCCCGTCATGATTCAGGCGGCCCGGGGCATGGGCATGACGGAGACGCAGATTCTCCTCAAGGTCCAGCTTCCTTTGGCCCGGTCGGTGATCATCGCGGGCATTCGGGTTGCCACGGTATGGGTCATCGGCACGGCAACCCTCGCTTCGGCCATCGGTGGAGGGGGGCTCGGCAAGTTGATTTTCGCGGGACTCGGTGCCTTGCGGCAGGAAGTGGTGCTCGCCGGGGCACTGCCTGCGACGGTGTTGGCCCTTCTGGCGGACCAGGGCCTGAAAATGCTCCAGAATCATTTCGAGCCTCGAAGGAGGGCGCTCCGGCTGGCGCGCAAGTATGCGGCGGAGGAGAGTGTCCGTGAGGAAAAAGATGTTCCAGGAGAGGAGATGGTGCGGCATGAGATGTGAGAACCGACGGATGTGGTGGAGCTTCGGCGTGATGGGGATTTCCCTTGTGGGGGTCTTGCTCGGTAGTCTGGTGGTACCGGCATTTGCCGAGGCGCCCAAGGACTACAAGGGAACCATCAGTATCGGCGGACAGCCCTGGAACGAATCGAACATCCTCGCCAACATGGCGAAACTTCTGGTGGAGGCTCACACGGGGCTCAAGGTGAACTTCAATCCCGACTTCGCGGGTGTGGCGGTGCTCCACGAGGCCATGCGGAGCAACCAGATCGACATCTATCCCTGCTGGACAGGGTCCCACCTGATCGGCCTGCTGCGTTACGAGGGGCCGACCCTGGGGCGCGACGAGGCTTACGCTCTCGTCAAGAGTGAATTCGAGAAACGGTACGACATGAGCTGGGCCAAACCTCTCGGCTTCAACAACACCTATGCCATGGCGGTGCGCCGGGAGACCGCGGAGAAGTACGGCCTGAAGAAGGCATCGGACCTCGCACCTTTCGCGAAGCAGTGGCGTCTCGGGGGGGATTCTAACTTCGACTCCCGTTATGATGCCTATCCTGGATGGAGCAAACACTACGGAATTTCTTTCAAAGAAGTGCTTCCCATGGAATATGCCCTCATGTACAAGGCCATCGAGGCAGGGGAAGTCGATGTCATCGCCGCCTATGCCACGGACTCACGTATCAGAAAGCTCGACTTGGTGATCCTCGAGGATGACAAGGGTTTTTTCCCGGATTACAGCGCCTGTTTCGTCATCAACCGGAAGACCTTCGCGAAATATCCGCAGTTGCTTGATATTCTTGAAAAGGTGAGCGGCCGCATCGACGAGGCCACCATGACGGAGCTGAACTATCAGTTCGACGAGGGCATGGAGGCGGAAAAAGTGGCCCGGGACTTCCTCGAAAAGGAAGGACTCCTCTAGGAGGCGGGAACGTGGAAAAGACTCCGGGATACGCGGGATGCGAACTCTGGGTGGATCTGGCGCGGAAGACGGTGACGAAACATCCCCTTCGGAAGGACCTGCGCGGGTGTATCGGCGGTGCGGGCTATGCGGTCCGATGCCTTCTGGAGCATCAGCCCCCCCGCCTCGACCCCTTGCACCCGGAGAGCCTACTCCTCTTCGCCACGGGGCCGCTGACGGACTCCCGCGTTCCCGGAGGGGGAAGTCTGGAAATCTGCTGCACCTCTCCGCTGACCGGTGCCTGGGGGGAGAGCCGCATGGGGTGCGATGCGGGCATCGCCCTACGAAAAGCCGGTGTGGACGTGCTCGTGGTGACCGGTGCCGCGGCGGAACCGTGCGTGCTTTTTCTGGACGATGGAAAGGTCTCCTTTCTTTCCGGGGCAGCGCTTTTGGGAAAGACGACCCTGGAAAAAGAGCGTCTTGTGGCGGAGATGGTGGGAGATCCCTCCCTGCTCGTCCTCTCCATCGGTCCCGCAGGAGAGAATCTGGTCCGTTTCGCCTCGGTGATGCACCGCCACCGGGCGGCGGGACGAATCGGTGTTGGGGCCGTCATGGGGGCCAAG
>NZ_JARKPW010000068.1:0-14864 GCF_029975095.1 Aminiphilus sp. | reverse complement strand
CGCGAAGGACATGCAGGAAAATCCCATGGTGAAGAGGTAGGGCTTCAGGATTCCTTCGGGAAGCCTTCCTCCGGGCCAGAAGATCAGAAGCGCCCACAGGACGAGGTAGAGCCCTCCGAAGAAGAGGATCGGGGGCCGCCGCCTGCCGAGGCGGTCCGAGAGCCACCCCAGGATGATGCCGCCGAACATGGCCCCCAGAATGAGCAGCACCACGTGGTTCGCCGCCCGGGCCTTGTCGAAGCCGTACACGGCCTTGAGGAAGGGAACGCCCCAGGCCCCGGCCAGGGCGAAATAGGTGCCCACGAACATGGCGTTCACCATGGAGGCGGCAAAGAGCCCACGGCTCCGAAGAACCTCCGCGAGGGCCGGCAGGAGATCCTTTGCGCCGCCGCCCGTGCCTCCTCCCTCGACCAGAGGGGGCAACCCCGCATCCTCGGGGGCATTCCGGATGATCCGGTAACAGCAGAACGCCAGAACCAGGGAGAACACTCCGATCCCCGCGAAGGTGCCCCGCCAGGTGAAGAGCACCACGAGCCACGCCAGGGGCGTCTGGGCGAGAAGCCCTCCCAGGTTGCCGAGAAAGTTCGTGTACCCCGTCATGGTGGCGAACTCCTCGGGAAGAAACCATTGGGAGATGATCTTCAGGATGGACACGAACACCGTGGCAACGCTCAGCCCCACGAGAAAGCGCGCCGGATAGAGCCACGCCTCCGAGGGAGCGAAGGCGAAGAGCAGCGACCCGACGCCGGAGAGCGCCACCCCTGCGGAGACGATGACCCGTGCGCCGAGGCTGTCCGCGAGCATGCCCACGGGAATCTGCATGAGCATGTAGGCGAAGAAATACATCGACGCCAGCGTGCCGAACGCCCCGTCGGAGAGTCCGAAGGACGCCACGAGATCGTCCCGCACCACCCCCACCGCGAGCCGGTGGAAGAACACCACCATGAAGGCGAGGGCCATGATGCCCCAGATGGCCCACCGCCGGGAATACTTTTTTTTCACACACTCCCTGTCCTGTTCCACGTTCCGTCCCACTCCTCCCCGCGTCATTCCGCGGCAGTTGTCCGACGGCGCGAAAAATTCCCTCGCGTCAAGGCGCCTTCGATACACGACACAAAAGCCTTCTCGCAGCGATCGGCCCACGAAGGACCGTCCCGCGACGCACCGCAGCTCCCCCGCGGCGCGTTCCCCTTCCCTCGCTCCGGAGCGCCCGGAACGGGCGCCGCTAAAGAGTGCACACCTCCACGCCTCTTCTTCGTCAACGACGGCACACGACCCGGACCGTTTCCGCAAAATGACCCTTGCGACGCGGCGGATCGAATGGTGTACTATGTACTTCTGAGAAAGAGACGCCGTACGCTGCCGGAAAATCCCCGAAACCCTCCGGAACGCTTCTTTCTGCCCAGGTCCTGGCCAGGTGGAACTGACCGGTCCCGGTTCAGCCGCATTCGAGCGAGCGTCTCCCGGAAAGCTTTTCCAAGGCACGGCGCTCCGTTCTTCTCCGTTAGAGAGGACGGGAACGCGCCGAAGACGAGAAAACGGAGGAAACCACCATGTTCAGAAAATCGCGTGAGCGGGACGACGATATCATGCTCAGCCGCGCCTACCGGGTCCGCGACGAGTGGCGGAGCACCTTCAAGAGCATCGTACTCCTCGGTGCCGTCATCGGCGTTCTCTCCTTCGCCATCCTCTCCCTGCACCCCAAGGCGGAACTGCCGGCAAAGCTTTCCGGCACCCTCTCTCCCGCCGCACCGACCGAGGCTCCCTTCCCGAAGGATCCGGCGGCGCAGCCCCTGGAGGCGGCCCACCCCGGAGGCGAAGGGGCTTCCGTCACCGCCGGCGGAAGCGACACCCCGGCAGGTGCCACAAGCACCGAGGGAGCCGTAGCCGTGCCGGTCGGCTCCGGCACGAGTGCCGCCGCGCCGACCCGGGCACCCTCCCCCCAGACGTTCCGGGAGCACACCGTCGCGGCGGGAGAATCCCTGTCCGTGATCGCCCGCCGGTACGGCACCACCGTACAGGCTCTGGCAGACGCGAACGGGTTGAAATCCCCCTATCCCATCCGGATAGGTCAGGTCCTGCGGGTCCCCGTTGCAGCGGGAAACGCTTCCGCTCCGACCGCGGCCATCGCCGCCGGCACCGGCGCCTCTCCTGAAACAGCCCGACCCGTACACACCGAGACGCCCGCACAGGCTCCGGCCACGGGAGGTTCGGGAGCCCCGGCGACGGCCCGTCCGGGGGCCCCGCGCACCTCCGTCCACACCGTCGCCGCGGGGGAAACCCTCTGGTCCATCGCCACCAAATACGGCGTGACCGTCGCCACCGTGCTGGGCTCCAACGCGCTCGCCGATCCGAACCGCCTCCAGCCGGGAATGCAGCTCCGCGTTCCCGACCGAAACGGCCTCTTCCACACCGTGAAAAGCGGCGAATCCCTGAACGCCATCGCCTCCCGCTACGGCGTGGCCGCCGCGGCCATCGCGGAGGCGAATCCGGGCCTCCAGGGAGAGACCGTCGTGGCGGGAAGCGAACTCTTCATTCCCGGCGCGAAGCCCTGAGATCCCGCATCGGCAGCGCGAGCGCGGAGGGACACAGAGAAAGCCCGCCCCGGGCGGTACAGCGCAGCTCCGCCGGAAGCATGGTTCCCACGGCGTACACCGCGTCCACCGTCTCGTCCAGAGGAACAGGATTGACGTAGCCTCCGGCGACGAGATCCGCGCAGACGAAGGCCGACGCGGCAGCCACGGCATTCCGGGTGTGGCAGGGGATCTCCACACACCCCTGCACGGGGTCGCAGATGGATCCCATGGTGTTCTGAAACGCCACCGCCGCGGCGTCACAGGCGAGTTGCGCGCTTCCTCCCCAGGCATCCGCCACCGCCGCCGCGGCCATCGCTCCGGCGGCGCCTATCTCCACCTGGCACCCCGCCACCTCTGCGGCGAAGGTGGCCCGCAGGGCCACCACCAGCCCCACTCCCGACGCGGCGAAGAGGCTCCGTACCACCTGCTCCTCCGAAAGCCCCCACTCTTCCTCGAGCGTCACCGCCACCGCGGGCAGCACCCCTGCGGAGCCCGCCGTGGGCGCCGCCACGACCACGCCCATGGCGCTGTTCTCGTGCATGGCCGCAAGCGCCCGGGCCGCCGTCCGGGTGTGAAGCCCCCCCTGGGGGAGGCGCCCCTCCCGCTCCGCCGCGAGCACCTTGCCCGCGGAGCGGTCCAGAAGGCGCATGGGGTCTCCCTCGGTGCAGAGCCCCCGCTCCACCGAAGCCCGCATGATCCGGTAGCGGCGGGTCATCTCGGCGGTCACTTCCTCCTCGGAAAGCCCGAGGAGCTGCGCCTCGTAGGCCCGGGAGATCTCTCCGAGTCCGCCTTCCCGCTCCGCGGCAAGGCGGACTGCCTCCGCTGCGGAGGTGAAGAGAGGCTCTCCGGAGGGAACGAAGAAGACGGGGGTTCCCACGCGCAGCACGCTTTCGGCGAAGCCGCTTCGGGCGCACTCCTCCGCGAGGAGCGCCTTCAGAGCCGCCCGAACTTCCGGCGAGGGCGCACGGCGGCAGGAAACGACCAGGTGCACCCCCTCTTTCGCGTCGGCGAGCGACATCTCTCCGGGGCACGCCCCGTCCCGCTCCAGGGCGGCGCACACTGCCCGGGCGCACTCCCGGGATGGCACGGGAGCCACGACGTCGTGGGCATCTCCTTCAAGGTGCACGGGGTGTCCGTCCATCTCGGTGAGAAACACCGCTCCGCCTCCCACGGAACGGGCGCGGCATCGGAGTTCACCGCCGCTCCGCCCGCGAAAGCGCACATCCATGTCGTTGGGGTGCTCCGCTCCCGGCAGCGTCGTCACGGAAAACGCGACGGTCACACCCTGGCGGCGCGCCGTCTCCAGCGCCTCGAAGAACCGCCCGTCGTCGATGGGCCATCCCAGCACGCCGCAGGTGAAGGCGAGATCGCTCCCCTGCTGGGCGTACACCTGCCCCCAGGAGCCGTTTTCGTCGAAGGCGACGTGCGCCTCCACAGGCTCTTCTCCCAGAAAGGAGCGCACCAGCGCCGCGATGTGGTACGCCGCGGCGGTGTGCGAGCTGGACGGCCCGTGCAGAACGGGACCGAGCACGTGGTTGAAGATGCTTTGGGACATGTGCGAACCTCCTCCGTAAAGTGGACTCCGGGGCGGAAAACCGTTCCGCAAGGACCGTTCAAGCCCCCGTTCTTTTCGCTGCTTTTCGTGTTTTTCGTGCTTTTCTCCGCTCCTGTCGCCGCTTTCGTTCTTTTCGTCCCTGGACTGTCACGTCAAACACAACGGAGGTGGAGTCGGCTCACACTCGGGAAGTCCCTCTCCTTTAGGGGGGAACTTCCCGAGAAGACCACCATTGCCGTTCCCGACCGCTGCATCATCCGTGTTTCCATCGGCCTCGCTCCGCCGCGCTTTCCGGGGCGTGCCCGCGTCGGCATGCGCGGCGGAGCGAACACGTTCATCTTCCCAGATGGCGCACGCCCCGTCCAGAGACCACGGCGGAAGAGGCGCACCATTCCATTTCTCTTTCCATTTTCATTGCCATTGCCATTTCGAACAATCGCAAACATTTCCATGCAGTATACGACAAATCACGGAAAGCCGTTCTTCTTGACATTCTCCGGGTGTTCCCCTAGGATGGCATCCAAACAAAGGACGATCACGCCACTCCCCCCAGACGAAGAGCGGGAGCCCTTGCTCAAGGGCTCCTTTCTTTATTTCCGAAACCCGCCGAAAAGACGGAAAAGTGTGGCATCCCGCCCCGTGGCGACGCAAGCGCAAGGGAAATCGGCGGCGGAGCGACACCAGACGGATCGGAACAGGGCGGAACGCAGCACGGCGCGCACGACAAAACGGACCTGTACAGCACGGGACGGAAGAGCAAACGGACGGAAACGGAAGAAATTCAGAGGGGAAAAAAGCGGCAGAAACGGAGAGGGGGATCTTCTCGTGAGCAAAAGACTGACCGTGGCGAACCGGGACCAGTGTGTGGGGTGCTTCAGTTGCATGTACGCCTGCAGCCGCACCTTCCGCAGGGCGGGAAGCACCAATAAGGCGGCCCTGCGGGTGCGGGTCTATTCCGGCGTGGAGGGGGCCTTTTCTCTCCGCACCTGCCTGCGGTGCGCCGAACCGGACTGCGCCGCCGCCTGCCCCGCGGGAGCGCTGGTGGTGCAGCCCCAGGGAGGCGTAAGGCTGGAGAGGGAACGCTGCATCTCCTGCGGCGCCTGCGTCCGCGCCTGCGTTCTCAAGGTGCTCCAGTGGGACGAGGAGGAGCGCATCCCCCTTCCCTGCGTACACTGCGGCACCTGCGCCCGCTTCTGTCCCAACAATGTCCTGACCCTGACGGAGGAGGCCTGATCCCATGCAGGAGAATCTGCTCTTCGTCGATCTTTCCGCGCAAACGTCCCGGCTCGTCCGGGACAGGGAGCTTTTCGACACCTGGCTCGGCGGCACCGCCGCGGGAACGGAGCTGCTCTTCCGGCACTGCCCCCCCGACTGTGACCCCCTGGGTCCGGACAATCCTGTGATCTTCGTCATCGGTCCCCTGAGCGGGCTCTATCCCGTGGCGACCAAGACGGTGGCGCTCTTCAAATCTCCCCTCACGGGAGAACTGGGCGAGTCCCATGCGGGAGGACGCCTCGCCGCGGCCCTGCGCGAGGCGGACATCGACGCCCTGGTCATCACCGGCAGGGCACCGCACCCCACCTTTCTCACCATCGACAACCACGAGGTGCGCTTTCACTCCGCCCGGACCGTCTGGGGCAAATCCTCCCTCGCCACGGAGCGTATTCTTCGGGACTTCGACCCCCAGGACGGGCGCAAGAGTTCCGTGGTCCGCATCGGCCCCGCGGGAGAGCGCCTCTCCCCTCTCGCCTGCGCCACCGTGGACTCCTCGCGCCACTTCGGGCGCCTCGGCCTCGGGGCGGTGCTGGGGGCGAAGAACCTCAAGGCGATTCTCGTGAGCGGCAGCGGCGCCTTCGTCCCGGAGAGGCTCAAGAGCTACCGCGACACCTACCAGGGCATC
Source organism: Aminiphilus sp. (assembly GCF_029975095.1). Taxonomy (NCBI): domain Bacteria; kingdom Thermotogati; phylum Synergistota; class Synergistia; order Synergistales; family Aminiphilaceae; genus Aminiphilus; species Aminiphilus sp. The sequence continues at coordinate 8,833 of NZ_JARKPW010000068.1, read as the reverse complement.
TACGACAAGGTGGTCCACTCGGGAGAGATGCGCAAGTACCACGACCTCGGAACGGCGGGGAACATCCTCACCCTCAACGCCATCCGGGGACTGCCCACGCGCAATTTCTCCCAGGGATATTTCGAGGGGGCGGAAGCGCTCTCCGGGGAGTGCTTCGCCAGGGACTGGCTCGTGCAGCACACCGCCTGCGCACACTGCCAGTGCGGCTGCATCCACGTGGCGGAGATCCGGGAGGAGTTCAAGCCCTACCACTACCGCACCACCAAAGTCCCCTACGACTACGAACTCATCTACGCCCTGGGAACGCAACTGAGCCTGGGCTCCCCGGAGGACGTGCTGCGCCTCATCCTCGCCGTGGAGAAAGAGGGCTGGGACGCCATGAGCATGGGGTGCACCCTCGCCTGGGCCTCCGAGGCGTTTCTCTCGGGCGTCATCGGCCTGGACGTTACGGAAGGGCTCCCCATCCAGTTCGGCGACGCCGGAGGCTATCTGGAGGTCCTGCACCGCATCCGCACCGGAGCAGGCCAGTTCTACCGGGATCTCGAAGGGGGAACGGCCCACTGCGCCGCCGTCTACGGCGGCGAGCGGTTCGCCATGCACTTCGGCAGGGTGGAGCCCGCGGGCTATCTCACGGGAGAAAACGCCCTTCTCACCTGGATCGTGGGGGTGCGCCACTCCCACCTGGACGACGGCGGCTACGGCATCGACCAGAAGCTCCTCGGCAAGCCCCAGCCCCTGCGGGAACAGGTGGCGGCGCAGGTGAAGGACGCCCAGTGGCGCATGGTCACCAACTCCCTCGTCACCTGCCTCTTCGCCCGGAGCATCTACGACGGCGAGACCACCGCGGCGGCCTTGGCCGCCCTGGGCATTTCCCGCACGCCCGAAGAGCTTCGCCGCCTCGGAGAGGAGACGCTCCGGAGAAAACACGCCTGGAAGAGGGCCTGTGGGTTCTCCCCGGAAAAGGTGACCATTCCGGAAAAGCTCTTCTCCGTGCAGACCAGCAACGGCCCTCTCGACCGGGAGCGCATGGCCGAGCGGGTGCGCCTCTATCTGGAGCTGGCGGACATCGCCCCCGCATCCCAGGAGACGGGCACGCCATAGGGCATCTTCCGCGGCGCGGGGGCGTTTCCTCGCCGTGCATCGCACGATCAAGGAGAGCGCCCCCGCGCCCCCTCTTTCGTACGCTCCCCGGGCCTTGCGCGCTCCCCGGGCCGGCAGGTTCAGCAGGACTCCTCGGAAACCTCGCAGAGGGGGCGCCGGAGCGCACAGGATTTTTCGGCCACACCGGTGACCATGAAGAGGATGCGCTCCGCCAGGTTCGTGGCGTGGTCGCCCGCACGCTCCAGGTTTCTCGCCACGAGGAGAAGCCGCGTGCCCTGGGGAATGGTCCGGGAATCGCGGGTCATGAGATCGATGAGATCCCGCATGATCCGCTTTTCCAGATCGTCCACCTCGTCGTCCAGAGGGCAGATCTCCCGGGCGGCCGCGGCGTCCCGCCCGAGAAACGCGCAGAGCGCGCCGCCGATCATCTCGCGTACCCGGGTCGCCATGCGGGGAATGTCCACCAAAGGCTTCACGAAGGGCGCGTCGCCGATCTCGAGAGCGATCTTGGCGATGTGCACGCCGTAGTCGGCGATGCGTTCCAGATCCACCGCCATGTGGAGAACAGCGGAGACGGTCCGGAGATCCTGCCCGATGGGACGGTTTCGGGCGATGAGCTGGAACCCCTGAGAATCGATGCGCTCCGCCAGAAGGTTCGTCGCCTCCTCGTCCTGAAGCACTTCCCGCGCCAGGGAGAAATCCCGCTCCTTCAGCGCCCACGTGGCATTGGTGAGGGCGTCCTGGGCCCTCTCGCCGAGCCGGACGAGATCGGACTCGAGCATCTTCAGCTCCACGTGAAAACCATTTCGGGACGAATATTCCGCCATCTCTTCCCCTCCAAGGGACTTTGTACCGCCGCCCCTCCCGACAAAAACAGCCGCGGGAGCCCCGGTCTTCTGCTTGTCCATCCGTTTGTTCCGTTACGCCTGCCGCTTCTGTCGCCCTCTCCGCATCCCTCTTCCCTCTTCCCTCTTCAAAGTACACGCGATTTCCGATCCTCTGTCAAGAAACGGGGATCACAGGTCGGTAAAAACGGCCACGCAAAAACAGCCGGCGACGAAGACGACGCCCGCCCGCGCCGGAATCCCTACACGTACATCTCCCGCAGCATCTCCGCCACCGAGGGATCGATCTGCTCGCGGCGTTTGATGGCGTCGAAACGGTCCAGCAGATCGCCGGGGCGGAGGCGTTTCTTCTCCGCCCCCGAAATGTCGGCCACGATGCGCCCCCGGTGCATCATGATCAGCCGGTCGCCCAGGCTCACCGCCTGCTGCATGGAGTGGGTCACCATCAGCGTGGTGAGCCTCCCCTCGCGCACCAGATCGTCGGTGACGCGGATCACCATGTCCGCCGCCCGGGGATCGAGGGCCGCCGTGTGCTCGTCGAGCAGCAGCAGCTCGGGACGACGCAGCGTGGCCATCAGCAACGTCAGCGCCTGCCGCTGCCCCCCGGAAAGCAGGCCGATCTCGCTCTCCAGCCTGTCTTCGAGCCCCATTCCCAGCGAGCGCACCCGCTCGGCCAGCGCATCCCGGGACCCGGACCCGGCGAACGCACCTGCGCGCAGCGTGCGCCGCAGGCCGCGCCGTGCGGCGAGGGCGAGGTTCTCCCCCACGGTCATGTTGGGAGCCGTGCCGCTGAAGGGGTTCTGGAAGACGCGCCCGATCAGCGTCGCCCGGCGATGCTCGGGCCACCGGGTGATGTCCTGCCCGGCGAGCAGAATGCGCCCCGTGTCGAGGAAAAAGCTTCCCGACACGGCGTTCTGCAGCGTCGATTTACCCGACCCGTTGGTGCCGATGACCACCACGAAGGAACCGTCCTCCACCCGCAGCTCCACTCCCTGCAGAGCCCGAACCTCGTTCTCGGTGCCGGGATGGAAGGTCTTGACCGCGTTCTGTATGTCAAGCATGGTGCACCGTCCTCTTCCGCAGCCGCCCCACGAGACCCGGCAGCACCAGCGTTGCGAGCACGAAGAGCGCCGTGATCAGCTTGAGGTCGTTGGGGTTCAGCCCCCAGCGCAGGGCGATGGAGACCAGGAGCCGAAAGAGGACCGATCCCATCACCGCCCCGGCGAGGGAGATGCCGATGGAGCGCGTGCGCACCAGCGCCTGCCCCATGATGACGCTGGCGAGCCCCAGCACCAGCGTGCCCACCCCCATCTGCACGTCGGCGAAGCCCTGGTACTGGGCCAGCAGCGCCCCGGTGAGGGCCGAAAGCCCCCCGGCGAGCATCAGGCTGAAGAGCAGCATGTCCGGGGCGCTCACCCCCTGGGCCAGCGCGGACTGGCTGTTGTCACCCGACGCCCGCAGCGCAATGCCGAAATCGGTCCGCAGAAAGACCCGAAGCGCCACGCCGAGGAAGCACGCCAGCAGAAAAGCGCCGCCGAGCACCGCCAGGTCCCCCACGGAAACCTGCCAGATGGAGATCCGCACGCTGTCGATCCCCGTCAGGTGCCGCACCGCATCCCCCACACCGTCCACCAGCGTGGCGGTCTGCGACAGCGGAACGTTGCTCCCCCCCATGATGCGCAGGTTCACCGAGTAGAGCCCCGTCATCACCAGAATGCCCGAGAGCAGGTTGTTGATGTGGAACCGCGTGTGCAGCACACCGGTGACGCCGCCCGCCAGCATGCCCGCCCCCACGGCGGCCGGCGTGGCAAGCGTCGGCGGTACGCCGGCCGCCATCAGCACCGCCGCCACGGCGGCTCCCAGGGTGAGAATGCTGTCGGTGGCGAGGTCGGCGAAACCGAAAATGCGGAAGGTGAGGTAGACCCCCAGGGCCATCAGCGAAAGGAGAAAACCCATGGTGAGGGCTCCGATAAGAAGACTCACGCCCGGCCTCCTTCCAGCCCCGCCAGGGCGCCCGCCCACAGTGCCCCGCTCAGGAAGGCACTCTCTCCGGCGCCGGAGATGGGGCGCCGGTCATGCAGCAGATGCAGCAGTCCCACGGGATCCACGGCATCGAACAGTCGGGCGAGCACCGACGGCAACTCCACCCTGCCCTGCGGAATGGCCTTGAAGGGAAAGACCGCCGCGTGAAAGTGCCCCGAAAGCGCCTCCCCTCCGGCGAGGGGCCGCACCTGCGGGGCGAAGGCCCCCGCGTCGCCCCGGACCGCCAGCCCCACCACCACCGCCAGGTGACGGTCGAAACGCTTTTCGGGGCGGTAGTCCAGATGCTCGCGCACCGCGGGAAAGGCGAAAAAACCCTCATCCAGCACGGCCTCCGGGCCGGGCACGCTCAGGCTTGCCCCGACGAGCCCCGACGTTTCGGCCACCAGCGCCAGAGCCGCCGCCGGTGCTCCCACGGCATCGAGGGCAAGAGCCGCCAGCTCCGACAGGGGCATTCCCGGCAGGCTCTCGGAAAAGCGCAGACAGCACGAGGGCGCGCCCCGCAGCACCACCCCCGACGCAAAGTGCACCGAGGGGACGAAATCGCCCGAGGCGGCCATGAAATCCGGCGTCTGCCCGTCCCCCGGCGGGAGCATCAGGGCGAACCCCTCCGCCGCCAGCACTTCTCCGCTGTCGCTCCGTTCCTTTTCAAAGGAACCAATGCCCAATCCCCAACTGCCGGACCCGAAGGAGCACACCTCCCCCGCCCCCGACAGTTCCGCCCGGAACGACCCGTCTCCCAGATCGAACCGGACGATTTTCTCCACCGCATGGGCGGGCGCCGCCGCATCTCCCTCGACGAAGAACGCGGTCATCCCCACCATGTTCAGAATCTCCCGCACGAACTCCGAGGGCCGCCGGATCGCCAGATCCCCCCCGAGCGCCGTCAAGGTCCTCTTGTAGCGCAACAGACTGCGAATGCCCGCGGAACTGAGGAAGAGCACCTCGTCCATGTCGAGCACGATGTGGTGAGAGCCTTGCCTGATGGCGTCCTCAAGCTCGTCCTCCAGGATGCGGCAACGTCCCGCATCCAGCCGCCCCCGAAGCAGCAGCGCCAGCCCGCTCGGTTCTTCCCGCCGTTCGATCTGCATGGTCCCTTCTCCTTTCGCTACTCGCCCGAAACGACGTTCGCCCGCTGCCGCAACGAAGCGGGAATATCGAGCCCGTAGCGCGCCGCGTTCTTCTCGTTGATGGTGACGATGGTCCTGCTGATGGGAGCGAAGGGGATCGCGGCGGGCTTTTCTCCCCGCAGCACGCGCAGGGCCACGTGTCCCATTTCCTCGCCTCCGGCGACATAGTCGCGCGCCACGGCCACCGCCGCCCCCCCTTTGGTCGCAGTGGAGGTGTCGAACCCGAAGAGGGGCGTCTTCGCCTCCAGACAGGCCTTCGAGATGGGAGCGAAGGAGGAGAAGAAAAGATTTCCCGCCACCTGCAGCACCGCATCGACGTTCATCGAAAGGAGCGCCCGGATGCCGTCGGGAATTTCCGTGGGCGTCGAGACGGAAACGGAGACGAGTTCGACCCCCTTCGCAGCGAAGACCGCCTTCAGTTGTTCGAAGTTGTAGACGCAGTTTGATTCCGACGGGTTCACCAGCGTTCCCACGCGCTTCGCCCCCGGCAGGCACGCGAGCAGCGCCGCCGCGCCCTCGCCGTAGGCCGACGCCGAGGAGATGCCCGTCACGTTAGGCAGATGGTCGGTGTCGCTCGTGCCCGCCCCTGCCAGTACGGGATTCGCCACCACGCCGAAGATCACAGGAATGTCGCGCACCTTCTTCACCGCCGTCTGCAGGGTGGGAGTGGAGGTGAGCACCAGCATGTCCGCGTTCTGGGTCAGCACGTTGTCCACCATGGCGGCAAGCGTCGGCATATCCCCCTGAGCATTTGACACCGTCAGCGTGTATTCTTTCCCCTCGGTCCATCCCTCGTCCCGAAGCGCCTTCAGAAAGCCGCGGAGCGTCTCCTCCTGCGGCGCGGAGTCCACGTAATTCAGATAATGCAGGTTCCATCGGCGAGCCCCAGGAGCGGCGCCCGCTCCCGCCGCCGTCGGCACGCCCGAGGGCGCGGAAACGTCCTGCGACAGATGCCGCGTTCCCGACTCGTCCACGATGATCGCCGCCTGCGCCTCCACCTCGGGAGGAATGCGCCAGGGATCGCGCAGCTTCTTCAGCACGTTTTTGTTCAGCGACAGCTTGAGCGGCATCACGTTCTCCACGGGAATGTCCACGGGAGAAACGCCCCCGAGGATATCCGCCGCCACCTGCGCCTGAATGCGCCCCACTTCCACGTAGTTCGCCCCCAGCCCGAAGAGCGCCCCCTTTTCGGCGTACATGGAGGCGTAACCCACCACGGGAATGCCCGCCGCGTCCGCCGCCCGCACCACCGAGTCAAAGGCCGACTCCACCGAATTGTCGCCGCCGATGGCGAAGACCTGCACACCCTGCGACGCCAGCGCCGACGCCGCCTCATACACCGCCGACGAATTGTCGACCGTCACGGCGACCAGCTCCACGCCCAGCTCGGCGCAGGTCTTTTTCGCCAGCTCGTAACACGCCTGGGAGCATGCCTCCGAGGGATTCATCACCGTCCCGACGCGCGTCAGGTCCGGATAGAGCCTTTTCGTCAACTCCAGCACCTCGCGCACCGGCTGGAAGGTGCCCACCCCCGTGAGCCATGCGGGATGCTCCCGGTGATTTTCGCGACTGATGCCCACTCCGGCGGCATAGGGATCGGTGACCGCCCCGAAGACGTGCACCACCTTCCCCTCCTTGTTCGCCGTGGCCCCCACCTGCAGCATGGGCGTGCTGATGGTGAGCATCAGGTCGTAGTCGCCTCCGCAGGCGTTCTGGGCCATGCTCACAGCGGTGGGCATGTCACCCTCGGCGGAGAACGTGTCCAGCATCACGTTTTTGCCATGCTCAAAGCCGCGCTCCGCCAGCCCCGCCACCAGCCCTTCGTAAGTCTCGTCGGTGGTCACCGAAGCCGTCCATTTGAGCACCGCCACGCGAACCGGCCTGCCCGCCCGAACCTTGCCGTGCAACGCCGCCGCCGGGCCATCGGAAGCCAGGCCACCGGGCGTTCCGGACATGTTCTGCACCCGCCCCCGGTAGTCGGAAACCAGCAGCACCGCGCTTGCGGCGACGATGAGAAAGATGCCGAGAAACAGACTCTTCATAAGCCGGACCATGTCAGCACAACACCTCGCAGTCGATAAGAGAGCTAAAATCGGACGGTATACGCATGACCGGCGCATGTCAAGTGGGATGACACGATCTGTGACGAGGAACAACACTTTTCACTCTCGGGAGGAAACTTCGTTTCAATCCACGCCCCCGCGCAGGGGGCGACGGGCCCGTCCAGGTCTCTCCCGCGCACTCTCCAGGAAACCCCGACAAGATCGGCGAGCGTCATTTCAGCGCCAGCGAGCGCGGGGCCTTCGCGCTCGGAAGATGCGGAAAGTCCCGGCTTCAGTAGAGAGTCCGCGGCAGAAGCGTCGCCACGCTCCTACCGCTTGCGATCTTCACGGGGATTTTCTCCTCCGCAATGGTCGGCGCGTCCATCACTCCGACGAACGACACGAGCCCCAGCCAGGCATCTCCGTTCTTCACGGCATGGGTGACAATGATCTGCGAATCCTGAATGCGGTAGTTCTTCGCGTACCCGCTGAATTCGTTCGTGAGGTTGCAGAGCGCGACGCTCCCCGTCCCCCTCTCCATGTCCTTGCTCACTTTCGGAGCGACGAGTTTCACCGGGCTCGGAAGATACGTCTTTCCGCCGTAAACGATGTCTGAAGGAAAATCGGTGAAGAAAAGCTCGATGGTCGTCGATGGATCGTTGATGACCGGAAGCGACGAAATCGCGACCAGCCAGGCCGTCGTGATCTCCGCCGCCGCCGCAATCCTGTAGGCGCTTGATCCGCGCGGCATTGCGACATCTCCTCTCTAAATCTGTTGACATATGTTTCAACATATGTTATCCTATCCTCGAAGGGGGTTGCGGCCATGGGCAAAAGCTATTCTTCATCGGAAATCATCAAGTTGCTCAAAAAAGACGGATGGTTCCTCTACAAAACCACGAGGGATCACCATCAGTTCAAACACCCGGTAAAGAAAGGCAAAGTAACGGTCCCCCATCCCAAAAAAGATTTGAACATCTCGGTTTTGGAAAGTATCAGAAAACAATCGGGGCTCAAGATATAGAGCCCAAAGGAGGTTTTTCCCATGAAAGACAAATACGTGTATCCCGCATTTTTCTGCTACGACGAGGGTGAGGAAATCGGGGTTGTCTTCCCCGACCTTCCGGGCTGCGTCTCCCAGGGAGCCCCCGAAGAAGAGGCGTTGCGCATGGCCAGGGAAGCTCCTTCCCTGCACCTTTTCGGAATGGAAGAGGATGGGGACGAGATCCCGGAGCCTACCCGCCCGACGGAGCTTTCCCCGGAAAAAGATCAGGTGATCGTGCTTGTGGACGTTTTCATGCCCCCGTTCCGGGAGAAGATGAACAACAGGGCTGTGAACAGGATGGTTACACTTCCACGGTGGCTGGATGCGGAAGCGAAAGCGGCAAAGATCAGCTACTCCCTGGTTCTTCAGGAAGGGCTGAAAACCCGCCTGGGAATAAAGGCATAGCGTAAGCCCCTCCGGAGAGGGGCTTACAACACTTCCCTGAAGGTCACGCCGGCAAGATGCCCGTTCTTCGTTCCGTCCCACGAGGCGGAAAGGCTTTCTTCTTTGAATCGCACCGATACGGACGCACTCTCCCCCGGGGGAGTCCAGCTGAACGCCTCGAAGCTCCCCTTCCTGGCGTCGAAAAAGGCGACAATCGCCCGGATCGTCGCCGCCGTCGACGGCGGC
>NZ_JARKPW010000065.1:0-1969 GCF_029975095.1 Aminiphilus sp. | reverse complement strand
CTCAGGAACAGGTCCGCCCGCAGAAGGTCGCCCTCACGGAAGAGATTCCGACCCAATCCCGTCAGGTAGAGCCACCTATGAGGATCCAGATTCGAGGTGTACCCGTCGATGAGCACCGAGTAGGGGGCCGCCTCCTGGGCGAGAAGAACCACTTCCACACCCTCCGGCAGGGGATCGAGCCGATAGTCCACCGCTCCCACATCGTCCCGCTCCCCGATGGTGACACAGGCATCAAGAATGACTGCGGGGTCCACGGGCGCGCCTATCCAGGATGCGTAGGTACGCTCCAAGAAATTCTTCGTCACGGGAGGCACACCCTCCACCCGAACGCTTTTCACCAGGGGAGCGGGGACACGTTGACGTTCCCCCGGAAGCGGCGCCCGGGACGCAACGGTGCGGAGCCCCGAGAGCGCGTCCTCCGCCGCTTTCCTTCCCGCCCGAATGATTTCCTTTTCGTTGCCCGTTCCGAGCGTGGGAAAATCGCCCACAGCAGGACGTAACACGAGGGCCGCCTCGGCAAGGTCCTCCTCGACATTCCGTCGCGTCATGATGGTGATTCCCTGGTCGAGAACGTCCGTGACGAAACGAAGCCTTGAGCGGGAGCGCAGCCCGCTGGAGACATCCACGGCAATGACGGGGTACCCGGGAAACACCTCTTTGGCGACACGAACGGGAATATTGGCGACGAGTCCTCCGTCCACGAGCAGCCTGCCCCCCATGGGCCAGGGTTCGAAGACACCCGGAATCGCCATGGACGCCCGCATGGCCGTAGCAAGCCCTCCTTCCCGGAGGACAACCTTCTCCCCCGTCTCAAGATCGGTCGCAACAGCAGCGAAGGGAATGGGGAGATCGTCGAAGCGAACCACCGGGGCATGCGCGACGAGCGAAAGAAGTTTGTTGAGCAGGCGCGTTCCGTTGATGACACCGAGAGGACCTGCGGGCTTGTTGTCTTTGTCGAAATCGATACGAAAGAGAGCCTGGTCCGGCTTTCCCTTCTGTCCGGCTGCAGGAACAGTTCTGTCCTGAAGGAGCGTCGCAATGTCCAGATCCAGAACGACCCGTTCCAGATCCGTTCCGGAATACCCCGAGGCGGCGAGTCCTCCCATGATGGCGCCCATGCTCGTTCCCACGATTCCCACCACGGGGATGCCCTCTTTCTCAAGGACCTGAAGGACACCGATGTGGGCAAGCCCCTTGGTTCCTCCGCCGGAGAGCGCAAGCACCACACCGCCCATCCCCTTTGGAGAAAGTGCCTGTCCCTCGCCCGCCTCGATGACACCCGCAGAATAGAAAAGCACAAGAAACAGCGCCGCTAGCCGTTTCAACATGACGCGATCTCCTCCCTTTTCCCGTTACCGAAGCATGATACCATAGACCAAGGATGTCGCGAGCCAGGAAAGAAACGTGCACAAAGGACAGGCAACGTCACAGGGTTACATGAAGGCTGACCGGGAGGCGAAAGAGATGCGGCGAAGAGCATTCATCACGGGAGGAACAGGCGGCATCGGGCAGGCTACGACACTTCTGCTGGCGGAGAAGGGGATCGACGTGGCGTTTACCTACACCAGCAATGAAGAGAAGGCGCAGCAGCTCGTCTCCGCCGTGGAGGAACGGGGGGGGAGCTGCCTCGCCTACAGGGCCGACGTCACGCGAATGGAGGAAATCGCCGCCGCTGCGGTGGATGCGGGGGGACGTTTCGGCGGCATCGACTATCTGGTGAACAACGCGGGCGTGCTGGGAAAGGCGACGCTGTTGCTGGATATCGACGAGACGGACTGGGATCACGTCCTTTCCGTGAATCTCAAAGGGGGATTTCTCACCACAAAGTGCATCCTGCCCTACATGATGGGGAGGGAAGGGGCGTGTATCGTCAACGTAAGCAGCATCGCCGGAAAAAACGGGGGGACCATGGGAGTCCACTATGCGGCGAGCAAGGCGGGGCTTCTCGGCTTCACCTTCCATCTTGCTC
>NZ_JARKPW010000061.1:0-6537 GCF_029975095.1 Aminiphilus sp. | reverse complement strand
AAAATCCTTGAGAAAGAGTCCTGACGTGGCCTCCACCGTAACGAGTTCATTGTTTTCCACATAACGGGCAGGACGCGTGAATTCTTCGATAACGTCTCTTGCGGACCAGGTGACCTGATAGTTGAACGGAGGCTGCGGATTCTTGGGAATGCCCCCCACGTAGATGTAGGCCCGCTCTACTTCGTCCAGAAGTGCCGCACCGCGCCCCATGAGGAAATTGGACATGCCCGGCGCAACGCCCATGTCGGGGACCACGGTAACACCTTTGCGCCTCGCGTCCTCGGAAAGTTCCTCGAAATCCTCGGGCATGAAGGAAATGTCGCTCAGGCTGTATCCGAGATCGATGACGGCGCGCATCATGGCGTGCCCGAATCGCCCGGGAACACCCGCAGTGACGACGTCGGCACCTTCGAGGATCGGCGCGAGCGCTCCGGCGTCCGTGGCGGAGGCAGTTACGGTCTTCACGGCTGGAAATTTCTTCTTCAGCGCCTCCAGGGCCGTGGCGTTCAGATCCACCACGGTGACATCGAAATCCTCCATCATATCCGCGGCGATCACGTTCCCCACGAGACCGCATCCGAGTTGCACGGCTTTTTTCACGACAAACCCCTCCTCGTGCGAAATGCATTTCTTGAGTACTATATAGCATACAATAAAACCACATGTCAATTGTCCATGCAAATCTGATCCTTTCGACGACGCCAGGCGCCTCACGAGAGGCGATCCACTCTCTTCTTCCGTTTCTCCGGCACACTACGCCGGAGCCCCCGTGGCAATTACAGGAATTAATACGCAAAACACGCGAAAAAGTTGAGTACAAGAGGGGTAACGCGCTATCATGACGTTGGAAAAATGTTGTTTTCGAGTCCGCCCGGATGGGACAGGGATGTGAGTCGGGCGAAGGACATGGAGGAGGAACGGTTCATGACGACACTCTACAAACCGCCGCAGAAAAAACCGAACGTGGAAATTCAGCTCCTCTGGGTCGCTCTGACCGTCTTTCTCGCACTGGCCATCGTGATGCTCACCATTCATTTCTTTCCTGCGGGAAAGGAGTGGGCACACTCCGAGTTCGTGCGGATGATCCTCGAAAAGTTCTCTTCGAGACAGTGGAGCGGCATTCGGTGATACGGAAAGGGAAAAGCGGGGGGCGCGCTGCGAATCCGGAAATAAAAACGAGGAGGCGAGCCGAAGCCCTCCTCCTCGCAGATAGTCGATGTGCTTTTATGCCACCGAACGAACTCTTACGAACAAACTACCGCGCCTACAGTTTGATGACGTTGGAAGCCTGAGGCCCCTTGTCGCCCTGGGTTACATCAAAACTGACCTGCTGCCCCTCGGCAAGAGTCTTGAAACCCTGCCCCTGAATTGCGCTGTAGTGCACGAACACATCCTTGCCGTTCGCGTCGGTGAGAAAGCCGAAACCCTTTGCCTCGTTGAACCACTTGACAGTACCCTGCGTGCTCAATGTATTGCCTCCCAAAACGGTGAAGTACGTCCGGACCAAGCCGAACTGGTATACCCTACAGTTTTTTTTCGATTCTGTCAAGCTTCGGAAAACCTCGCGAACTCCCTGTGTCACGCCTCCGGCCCCGCCGGAACAGTCGTCTCCACATTCCTGGCGGTCTCTCCGAAGACCGCCTCCGCGTCGAGAACCAGCAGGAGGCGTCCGCCCTCGAGATGCCCCACGGCGGAGACAAAATGCCCTGCCTCGCCGAAATCGACGCCCCCCAGGGGCGGCGGCGCAAGGCGGTCCTCCGGAACCTGCTCGACACCCACCACCGAGTCCACAAGAAATCCGAGGGAGACCCCGGACACGTTGGCCACGAGGATCCGCGATTCTTCTCCCCGTTCGTGGACATCTCCTCCGAAACGTTTCCGAAGGCTCACCACGGTGACGGATTCGCCGCGAATGCTCATCACACCCTCGACGAAAGCGGGAACGCCCGGCAAAGGGGCCACCACGCTCCGACGGGTGATCTCCCGAATGGTCCCGATGGGAAGTCCGAACTCCTGTCCGTTCTCCAGAAAAACCACGAAGGTACGCATCCGTTCCTTTCCTCCGCCGCCCGCTCCGGCAGCGGCGTCCTTGACGTCCGCGAGGTCCAGTTCCCGGGAACTCACGAGAACCTGTTTGTCCAGCAGGGCGATGATCTGCCCCCGCACGTCGAGAATCCCCGAGACGACACTCCGCCCCTCGGCAGTGCGGGTCACCGCAGGCGGCTCCTGAAGCATATCTCTGGAGACCTCGAGCACTTCACGGATGCCGTCCACAAGAAATCCGGTCCGTGCCCTTCCGTAATCGAGGACGACGATCTTCGCTCCCTCGGAGGCGTCACCGCCACTGGAAACGCCGAGGCGCATCCCCAGATCGACCACGGGCAGGATGCTTCCTCGCACATTGATGACACCCCTCACATGGGGAGGCGCCTCGGGAACAAGGGCGGGACGGGACGGACGGATGATCTCCCGGACATCCTCGAGGGGAAACCCGTACACATCGTTTCCGAGGGTGAAGGTCACCACGGAAAAAAGATTCTCGTCCCGCTCCGTTTCCTTCTCCGTGCGCTTTTTTCGGAAAGCGGTGTCGCGAAGCCGCCGGAGCGTCTCGGGATCGATGGAAAGCACCGCTTCGGGATCGAGGAGCATGAGCAGCCGTTCTCCCGTGCGAAGAACTCCCGCCACAAGCCCCTTGCGCCCGGGATCCTGCGGCGCCGCTCCGGCGTCGAACTCGGCATCGCCGAGAGAGCTTACCTGGGACGCTTCGTCCACAAGGAGCCCCACGACAATCCCCTGAAGATCGAGAATCACGATCTGTCCCTCGACCTCGGGATCGCGGGCCATGCCGAGGCGCGACGCCAGGTCCACCACGGGGAGCACTTCGTCCCGAAGGGCGATCATGCCCTTCACGTGGGCGGACGCGGAAGGGATGGGTGTAATAGCGCAGGCACGCACGATCTCCCGGACAGATCCAAGGGAAACGGCGAAGTGTTCCCCACCGACTCCGAACTCGACGTATCCTCCCGATTTTTCCATGTCTCCCGAGCCTCCTTCATCAACGTCCTCGGGGGGCCGCATCGCGGCCCAAGCGCCCCGCAACGTGCGGCCTCCCCCTCGGAAATCGTTTCGATGCCTACTTCTTCGCAGGGGTGAGCGCCAGACCGGCACCGCCTCCGGCAGTGACCTTGAAACGCCCGAGAAGGTCCCGGAGACGCTCCGCCGAGCCGGCCATGTCCTGAGATTCCTTTGCCACGCCCTCGGATGCCGTGGAGGTATCCTCCGCGGCGTTGCGGATTCCCTCCACGGCGGAAACGATCGTGGCGGTTCCCTTGGCGGCCAGATCGATACCCGTGGCCATTTCCTCCGCGGAGGCGGCCTGCTCCTCCGCGGAGGCGGCGATGTTCTGCATGGCGTCGGTGACCAGAGCGATCTCCCGAAGGGCTCCGTCGAGCTGCGCCTGGGTCTGCAGGGCTTTCCGCACCGTCCCTTCCACGATCTCGTCGGCCTTCTTCATGGCCTCCACGGAGTTCTTCGATGACGTGGACAGCGCCGTGATAAGGGATTCCACTTCCTTCGCCGCCGTGTTCGACTCCTCCGCGAGTTTTCGCACTTCCTCGGCCACCACGGCGAATCCCCGTCCGGCCTCACCGGCCCGGGCCGCTTCGATGGCCGCATTGAGGGCAAGGAGGTTCGTCTGATCCGCGATGTTCTTGATGGTCGCCACGAATCCCGTGATGGAGGCCACCGATTCACCCATGCGGTTCATGCCCTCCACGATCTCCCGGGATTTGACGCCGATACTCCGGATCTCCTCCACAACATCCTTCACCCGGGCCACGGAATTCTCGCTCGCTCCGGCGGTTCTCGCCGCCGCCTCGGCGCCCTCCGTGGCGGCCTGGGCGGAGGTAGAGGCCGTGCTCGCCACCTCTTCGACCCCCGCATTGGTCTGCTCCAGCGCGGCAGAGCTGTTCTCCGAGAGGTGCATCATCTGGTCGATGGAACCCCGGATCTCCTCCATGGAGGCCACGGTCTCCTCCGAAAGCGCCGCGAGAGACTCCGCCCTCCTGGCGGTGGCCTCCGCCTCGGACTGGAGCTGAAGGATCACGTCGTTCTGGGCGCGGAGCATTGCATCCAACGAAGTGCCGATCTGGGCCAGCTCGTCCGGGCCGGAAAGCTCCGTGAACATGGTGAGATCCCCCCGGCGACCCGCTTCCGCAGTGGCGAGGATGCGGCGCACCGCGCCGAGAAGCTGCCGGATCATGACGAAGGAGAAGAAGAATCCCCCCAAAGCCGCCAGGATCACCACCACCCAGATGATGCGCGTGGCCCGCTCCATGAGCCCCCGGTTCATCTCGGCGGATGCCTCCGCCCCGTCGTCGAGAATCTCGCCTATGTCGTTGAGCGCCCCCCGGACGCGTTTGAAAAGAGGACTCTCGATCTCCCTGATCGATCCCGGAGCGGCCGCGCCGGAGCGAACCTGCTCGATGAAACGCTCGGAATCGCGAGCCCACTCGGGAAGATCCTTTTCCAGCTCTCCGAAGATCTGAAAGATCGACTGGGTTCCCTTCTCCAGACGATATTGCTCCCATTCGCTCCGGTTCGTCTCCAGGATACTTTTCGCCTTGCCCGAACGGTCCCGCACCTGCTCCACGTTCTCACGGAAGTCCTTGAGATGTTTCGCAAACTCCTCCGGCGCCTGCGCGAGAGTGAGGAGAGCCTGCCGGGCCACCAGGGCCTGGTAGAGATCGCGATCCGCGTTGAGGATGAGGCTTTGGGCCACAAACGCCTCATCGTAGATATTCGCGATGAGATCCTGATAGATCACCTGCGTGGACCGAATCGAAAAAGCCGCCACGCCCACCAGGGCCGCAAGAAGCACTCCCACGGTGATCCAAAGACGGACTTTGTAGGTAAGATGTCTCATTCCTCACCCCTCCTCTTCTCTTCTTTACTCTCTTCTGCGTACCCTCCGGTTCTCTCCCGTTCGCGAGATTTCACAGCGATCACCTGGGACTCCTCCGCACACACCCCCTTGTTCAGGTTTGCCGGATACGTTTTCCCCGGTGTCAGGGCGCTCCTTCACTCCAGGGACCTCGGTCCGAGACCTCCATTCCGGGCAGGAACACCACGACTTCGGCCCTGCCTCGAAACACCGAACCTCCCGCCGGAAAAGCTATCCGTAAATCCCGGTGACGAGTTCCCCTGTGTCGGGATCCAGATAGAACAAGATGAAACGGAGTTCGTCTTTGATCTCCCTTTTGACGCCCCTGATCTCCACCAGCACGCCCGGAAAAACCCGGTTCTTCACTTTGATGAACCCCCCGGATTTCACGGTCTGTTCCATGCGGTTCCGCAGAAGCGTCCGTTCGTCCTGCAGAAGGTTCATCTCCCTCACGGCAGTGTTGTAGTGCTGCATGAGAAGGTCCATTTTGACCTGCATTTCCTGAGGAAGCCGAATCTGTCCACCCTGGAGGAATTTGGCCGTGGAGTGCTTCACCACCTCGGAAATTTTCGCGGCAAGGTCCTGGAGTTTCTTGATACGCCCGTCGAGAGCTCCCAACTGCTCCCGGACGCGGAAATCGACCCCCGAGACGAGATGGGTCCGGGTCCCCATGGTGGATCCCGCCGAAACGGCATCGATGCGGTCCCGGGCGACCACGATGCCTCCGAGGACCCCTTTCCTTCCCTGCACCTCCACGGTACCGCAGGAAAACACCTCGGCGTGGAGCAGGTGGGAAACAACGGTCACATCTCCGTCGGCACCGGCATGCCCCCCCTCCACGAAGCGAACGGTCAGGCGCCCCTTGGCGTCCACGTCGGCTTTCTCGCCGAGAATACCTCCGTGCACGTGAAGATCCCGCCCGGCTCGCACGAACGCGGACTCCACGTTGCCGAAGATCTCCACATCCACGCCCGCCTCCACGCGGAACCCGTCCAGCACGTTGCCGCGGACGATAACGCTGCCCTCGAAAACGACATTGCCGCTTCCGTAGTCCACGTCTCCGGGAATGACCACCACGGGCTTGACCGAGACTTCGCTCCCCGAGAAGAGGGGCTGCCCCTTCCGGGCGGCGACGAAGTGGCGCCCATCCTCGCAAACAACCCCCTCTCCGGCCCGGAAGACCATCTTCTTCGCCGAGGGACCGTCGATGACGTTCCCGAAAATGTCCCGCCCCGGAACGCCGTCGACGGCGGGATCGAGGATGGCGAGCACATCGCCGGGCTGCACGGAGAAAATTTCCCCCTTGTCCCGATAATCGATCGCGCCCTCGTCGTTTTCTCCCCGGAGCTCCCGCTCCCGTTCCCGTTCCTGTGGAAAGAGGATCTGCAGCGTCGCCTCCTGGGGCTGCTCGGGAGAGATTCCCTGGGCCGCAAGAACACGCCGTTGAATCTCACCGTCATCATTGCACCGCCGCACCGCTTCAGCAATATTTTCCTCAAGAAGCGCCTCCACGTTCATTTCCCGGAAGCGCTCCCGCACGCTCTCGTATCGCAGTGGAACACCGCCCCCCGAGGCGGGGTAGAGATCCACGAAGG